>JAESUM010000087.1 GCA_016763075.1 Pseudomonadales bacterium | reverse complement strand
TCGTCACGTTGCAGTTCAATGTGTTTCCACAAATTGATGAAACCTACAAAATCTGAGCTAGCATCACGGTACTTCTCGTGTGCTTGATCCGCCGCTTGGCGTTTTGCTGTTGGCCGTTCGCGTGGGTCTTGTAAGCTAAGTGCGCTGGCAATGATTTGCACTTCGCTTAAACAGCCTTCTTTGTTGGCTGCAATGAGCATGCGGCCCAGCCGAGGGTCTACCGGAATACGCGACATCTGCCTGCCAGTTTCGGTTACTTTGCCTGCTTTGGTAATGGCGTCTAATTCTTCTAATAACCGGAAGCCATCGCGCACTAAACGCGAGTCTGGTGCGTCAATGAAAGGGAATTTATCAATATCCCCAAGCCGTAAATTTAACATCTGCAAAATTACAGAGGCTAAATTTGTACGCTGAATCTCGGCGTCGGTAAACTCTGGGCGGCTAAGAAAATCAGCCTCTGAATATAAGCGAATGCACAGGCCATCGGCGATTCGGCCACAACGGCCTTTGCGCTGGTTTGCGCTGGCTTGTGAAACCGCTTCAATCGGTAAGCGCTGAACTTTAGTGCGGTAGCTGTAGCGGCTTATGCGGGCAAAACCCGGGTCAATGACATAACCAATACCCGGCACCGTGAGGGATGTTTCGGCCACGTTAGTGGCCAATATTAAACGCCTGCCACGGTGAGGCTGGAATATTCGCGCTTGGTCTTTTGCAGAGAGCCGTGCGTAAAGGGGCAAAATTTCGGTATCTCTTAGCTCCAGTTTGCGCAGGTCGTTTGCCAGCTCTCGAATATCCCGTTCGCCACTTAAAAATACCAACACACCCTGTGGCGATGGCCGGCCAACGGCTTTGCGCTTTTTTAGTTCAAGTTGTTGGATTTCATCTAAGGCCGCCACAACTTGTGACGAAAGGTCTATTTCATCGGATTCGTCATTTTCTAATGCTGGGCGGTACAGCACCTCAACCGGGAAGGTTCGGCCAGATACTTCAATGATGGGTGCATTATTAAAGTGTTTTGAAAATTTATCGAGGTCAATGGTTGCCGAGGTAATGATTATTTTTAAGTCAGGGCGCTGGGGTAATAGCTGTTTTAAGTAGCCTAATAGAAAATCGATATTGAGGCTGCGCTCGTGGGCTTCATCAATGATAATGGTATCGTACTTATTCAAAAACCGGTCGTGCTGGGTTTCTGCCAGTAGGATGCCATCGGTCATCAATTTCACCAATGTGTCGTCGCTGGTGTTGTCGCTAAAACGTACTTGAAAGCCTACCTCGTTTCCCAGTGTTACCTGCATCTCTTCGGCAATACGGGTGGCTACTGCGCGTGCCGCCAAGCGCCGTGGCTGGGTGTGACCAATGATGCCAAACACACCTCGGCCGGCCTCTAAACACAACTTTGGTAATTGAGTGGTTTTACCCGAGCCAGTTTCCCCGGCCAAGATAACCACTTGGTTAGCTTTAATCGCCGCGATAATTTCTTCACGGCGCTCGCATATTGGCAACTCAGGTGGAAACGACAATAACGGGGTTAAGCCTGCACGCCGTTGGGCTGTTTTGCAGGAGTCGTCAATACGCTTTTCAAGGCGTTGCAGCTCGTCTTGGTTACGGCTGGTATCGTGTGGTTGTTTGGTCTTGGCATTGTCTGTGTTGCGGTGCAGCTTATTCAGCGTGCGGGTAAAACGAAAACGGTCCCGTGACATGCAGTCATCAATACGGGTTTGTAGATCAGAAATAGTTTGGGTACTTTCGGTCACGGGTCAAAACTCTTGTAACAGGGATTTTTAGCGGGGGTAATTATATACTGCCGGCCACGCCAACTTGGCAAAAATGTTTGCCCCAGAAGTACTTTAACCGAGGATACGCAGATGCTAAGCAATTTCACCTTTGATGAGCTGCAAATAGGCCAGCGCGCCGAATATCGAAAAACCCTTACCGAGCGTGAAATAATACTCTCTGCCGCTGCCAGCGGTGATACCAACCCCATTCATATGGACGAAGAACACGCCAGCGGCACCCCTTTTGGTGGCCGAATCGCGCATGGCATATGGACAGCATCGTTAATTTCAGCAGCGATTGCCAATGTATTGCCTGGCCCAGGTTCGATCTATGTAGGCCAAACCCTGACATTCTCGCGGCCGGTAAAAATTGGCGACACCATTACCATTTCACTTGAGCTATTAGAAAAACACGACAAACGTAAACGCGTAAGCATTGGCTGTACCGGCACCAACCAAGAAGGCAAACAAATTATTAGTGGCGTAGCAGAAGTACAAGCACCCACTGAAAAGCTAGCGCTAGAAACCCCAAAGCTGCCAGATATTAAAATAGGGTCGTAACGCGCTGTAATGATGTACGGGCAGGCCATAGCGCAACGCAAAAAAAGGCTTGGGTACGTGAGCTGAAAAAGATCTAGAATGCAGTAAATTACTGCTGACGATAGCGCTGTTGCCAGTTGCCGCTGTGTTCTTTAGCGCAAGCTTCTTCGGTATCAAAATGTATTTGTTGCTGAGCATCACCAATTTTTATATCTGCGCACCCTAAGTGTTCGTGTATTAAGTCACGCATAAAATCAATGTCATCAGCAGCTTTTGCGGCTGCAAGCTCGGCGTTGGTTTCAAAAACACAAACCACTATGAGCGATTCAGGGAAGCGCTTATAGTTTAGGAAATGGGTAATCCATGTAAACCCGGGGACTTCTTTAAGCGAAATTTTGCATACTTTGGTGAGTGTATTTACCAGGTTATTTTCAATTTTTTTTTCTGATTTATTCATTTAATTAATTCAACTAGTTTATGCATTCGCACTTTCTATAAAGTTTAGGCGGCTATAACGGTTAGTGGTTGTGTAAAGCGTAAGGGTGTATGAGCTACGCAAGGGTTAACTATATAGATCAGCTAAACGCTAATAGCCTTTTGTAAAAAGTAACTGGTGTGCCCCGCTGGCATATCGGGTAACTCACCAAACACTGAATAGCCCAACTTAAGATAAAAGTCTAAGGCTTGAAAACTTGTGGTTTCCAAACGGATATGGGCAATGCCTTTTGTTAGGGCATATTGCTCAAGCTTTGCCATCAGTTTTGAACCCCAGCCATCTGCTCGAATGCTGTCGTCAATCCACAAACCCTGAACGTGCATCCAGTCCCAGTTTATTTGCGCCAAAATGCCACCCACCACCAGGCCGTCTTCAGTTTTTACAAAAGATGATATTTTCTCGTTTAAAACCAGCCCGGTAAAGGATTCGTTATATTGAGTTAACCCGGCTTCAAGTGCTTTAAAATCAGCGTCTTCAGGTGGTAAAGGTATTGTTAGGTGCATGTGCTGTATTACCCGTAATCTGCAATACAGCTTTATAGTACATACGGGCTTCTATTGATAGCTGTGCATGTCCATGATGTATGTGGAAGGCTGGTTAACCTTACGAAGCAACTTTCGCTTCGGCTTTTGAAATGAATCAGTGCCATCGGGAACCGTAAACCCCAGCGTAGCTATAGCTTGTACCAGGGGTTTACCTGCGAGCCTCGCCTGGTTTTGATAGTACGGTTCTGGTTGGTACCAAAGTACAAGGTAATCCCCCCTTAAAATTAATCCGCCCCAAAAGTAGAATTTTCTCGTATATTAAACGAAGGAGATTTACATAAAAAATCACGTTAATCCGATAGCCAAATTATGGCTATCCTCAAACAAGCTGACGCAGGCACACCCGTCCCCGAGCTTTGCCGCGAGCACGGTATGAGTTCAGCTAGTTTTTATAAGTGGCGAGCCAAGTACGGCGGCATGGATGCGTCTATGATGTCACGGCTTAAAGAGCTTGAAGAAGAGAATCTCAGGTTAAAGAAAATGTACGCTGAAGAGCGTCTTAAATCTGAGATTATTCAGGAGGCCATGGCAAAAAAGTGCTAAAGCCGTCACAGAGAAAGGAAATGGCACAACAAGCTGTTTCTAATCGTACTGTGAGTATTCGGCTTGCATACCAAGCGTTTTCTATCAGTGAAGCCTGTTATCGGTATCAGCCGCTTTTGAGTTCTGAGAATGAAGAAATAGCTGAATGGCTTGTTAATTTAACCGAAAAAGAATCTGACTGGGGGTTTGGTTTATGCGTTGATTATTTACGTAACGTAAAGGGCTTTAAATTTACGAATCAAACCGAGAAGACGGCTAAAACGCAATAAGCCTGAGCCATTGAAAGAACCAATCAAAGTTAACCAGGTCTGGTCAATCGATTTTATGCACGATCAACTTTCTGACCAAAGAAAGTTTCGGTTGTTTAATGTGATTGATGACTTTAAGCGAGAAGGGCTTGCGATCGAAGCCGGATTTTCGCTACCAACAGCAAGAGTAACCCGTGTACTCGATCAACTTCTGGAGTGGCGCTCACAACCGATCGCAATACGTTGCGACAATGGGCCTGAATTTATCAGCCATGAATTTACTGATTGGGCAAAAAAGCGTGGAATCAGGATTGATTATATCCAATCAGGAAATCCACAGCAGAACGCTTATATTGAGCGAGCGAATCGAACCATCCGTTATAATTAGCTAAGTAAATATCTTTTTGAAACGTTAAATGAGGTTCAAGACTATGCAACGAAGTGGTTATGGTTTTACAATAACGAGCGGCCACATAAAGCAAACGGTGGTAGGCCACCGTTAATGGCTGCTTAACTTCTACTTTTAGTGTCAGTTAAAAAAGGGAGGATTACCCCTTCGTTATAATCTACGCTAGTGTTTTTGTGAGTAGACGCAGTACAGAGCGTTGACTGGTAGGCTATAAAATCTGCGTTGATAGTAATCCCTTTGGTGAAGGCATTCAGCTTGCATATTAAAACGCAGCCAGCCACGATGGATATTTAATTAACGGTATTGTCCTGTGGGTAATATCGGGGCATGTTAAGGGGACGCTACCCTTTGTTTTCCTGGCCATTCCAGATAGACAAGGCGGTCTTCGCCTGTAAAAAACACATCCTCACGTCGATTACCACGCTGGGTAATATGATGAGGAATATCGGGAAATACGCTGCGAGCTAATCTAGGCATGCACCAATGTATAATAGTTACAAATTAAAGGGTAGCGTCCCCTTTATCTGTTTTGTGTAACGATGGAGCACAGAGACTGCACAAAAAGGCCGATGCTTTAGACTGTCCACTGCAGCTATTTGTTACATGTTTTAGTGCAGCTTGCTCGAAACTAGGCGATTTAAGCTGATGCCTGACTCACTTGCCTGTATTGCCAGCATACGATGGGTTTCTGGAGGAATACGAACCATAAACTTACCACTAAAGTCTTTAATGGATAATGGTACAGGCACAATCTCATTTTGCGATTTTAAATCAGCAACACACTCCTGAACCAAGTTTCGGATACCCTTCAGGGCTTCTTCTGGCGTTTCTTCAAGCCAGCTTAAACTGGAAAACTCAGCGCACAGCCCTACGTGTTCCTGGTCTTCCTCTGACCACGTAACCCGATAAGTATAACGATCTGTTTCGTTAACCATTTTCGACCTCCAGACGTTCAATTGCTTGCAGTACTTGCTTTACCTGATAAGACTTGGCTTTGCCTTTAGAGGTTTGAATATTTACCCGCGGATCACCCTGCCAAGGAGTCTTGTAGACCTTATGACTAGAGCCAGATTGGCGAGCTTTACCAAAATAGAAATCACAGACCTTACACAAGTCATTGAAATGTATGTTTTTAGGGGTTTTCCTCATTTGAGTGAGGATATTTTGGGTATTAGCCATACAATCGATAGTATCAGTAATGATATTATAGTCAAGTGTTTGGAGTTATGCCGAAATACGATTTAAAGACATGTAACGTTTAGCTAACCGCCACTTCATTTGGTCGGGTTGAGCTTTTTGTTATGCATTTACCAGATGGGTGATTACTTTTATACCAAGAATATCAGAGAGATTTTGCAGTTAAAGGGAATGCAGTTAAAGGGGACGCTACCCTTTGTTTTGGGACTTATACACGTTTGGTTTTTTAATCTAATGTGCGGGCATGTCTAAACTCTCTAGTTTTTTACAATACTTCGAGCAAACGCTTGGCTGTGAGGCAGCAAATGGTTTGCAAAATAGTTGGCTGTTTTTAATGTGTTTTCAGAATTATGTTCGGTGCTGCTAGCGGCCAACCGCAATAACAAATAACCGTAGACGGTTAATCCAAATAGTTGTAAATACTCGCTGGCCACTGCGCCGGCTAAAGCGGGGTTGGAACTATTTTGATCCGCTATCCAATGTGTTGTTTTATCCAATTCTGCAAGTGCTTGTTCGGTAGCTTCTGCGATGGTGCTGAGTTCTGGTATTGGTTTTTTCGATTGAATCCATTCAGCCATTTCTTGATGTAATGTTTGATAACCGGCTAATTTATCCGCCAGTATTTTCCTGCCCAGCAAATCAAGCGCCTGAATACCGTTGGTGCCTTCATAGATCTGTGCGATACGTGCGTCGCGCACCAGCTGTTCAATGCCGGTTTCCTGAATAAAGCCACTGCCGCCAAAAACTTGCTGGGCTAGTACTGCACATTGGAAACCATTGTCGGTCAGGAATGATTTGGCTACCGGGGTTAACAGTGCGACCATTTTGTCTGCGTCGGCACGTTCGGTTTCATCGTTCGAAAATCGAGTGATATCAACTTGATGGCCAATATAGACCGCTAATGCTCGGCCTGCTCCATTGAGTGCTTTTTGGGTCAGCAGCATTCGGTTTACATCGGGGTGTTCAATGATGGTGTTGCTAGCGCTGCCAGGAGTGACTTGTCCTTGCACACGTTCTTGCGCATAGGCGAGGGAGGATTGGTAGCCGGTTTCGGCAATGCCGAGGCCTTGTGTAGCGATGGATAGTCGCTCTTCGTTCATCATGGTGAACATGTGATTCAGCCCGCGACCCGGTGTGCCAATCAGGTAACCCACTGCGTTTTCAAATTGCATTTGGCAAGTTGAGGAGGCTTTGATACCCATTTTACTTTCGATACCGATGCATTGAACGCCATTTCTCTGAGCGGGATTACCCTTCGCATCAGGAATAAATTTAGGCACCAAAAATAGCGAGATACCTTTGCTGCCAGTAGGTGCGCCGGGCAGTCTGGCCAGCACCAGGTGGATGATGTTTTCACTTAGATCGTGCTCGCCGCCGGTGATAAATACTTTATTGCCGGAGATCAGGTATTGGTCGTTATCCGTGGGTTCGGCCGCGCATGTGATAGCACCGAGATCACTACCGGCCTGGGCTTCGGTGAGGCGCATGGTGCCAGTCCAGCGGCCTTCATAAAGTGCGGGCAGGTATTGTTGTTTGAGTGTTTCGGAGGCCTGGCAATCGATCAGTAACGACGCGCCGGAACTCAGCACGGAGTAGAGCGCGAAGGAGGGGTTGGATGCGTAGAGCATCTCATCGACCATCAGGGTCAGGGATTTTGGCAGGTTCTGACCGCCATATTCGGGGTTGCCGCCTAGCCCACACCAGCCGGAAGTGGCGTAGGTTTTGAAAGCTTCGCTGAAACCATCGGGTGTGAAAACATGCCCCTGGTCGAACCGGCAGCCCTGTTGGTCTCCACTCTGATTAAGCGGCAACAACAGGTTCTGGCATATTTTGGCGGCTTCTTCGAGGATGCTTCCCGCCAGCTCTTTGTCCGGTAGCGCGTCGCCCCAGCTCTCCCAATATTTATCTAAATTGAAGGTATCAAAAAGAATCGAATGGATGTTTTCGAGGGGTGCTTTGTACTGGATCATGGTGCGTGACCTTCTATGCCTGGGCGCGACTTGAGTGAGAGTAACTAAAGAGCTTACTCGCACCCAGGCCAGCAGATCAATGCGCTTTTATTCAGAAAAGGATTCCTTCAGTTTTTTCGGAACCAGCTGGCCTTTTATTTTCACGTAGGCGGGTAAACCATTTTTGTAGGGTGGATAATCTTCGCCCTGAATTAAGGGTTCCAGATAGGCGCGGCAGCTTGGGGTAATGCCGAAACCATCGCGGGTAATGTAGCCCTTCGGTAGTTTCTTTTCGACGTTGGCGACTTTAGATAATGGTGCTTCGCCAATGGTCCAGCTGTATTTTTTGGTTTTCTTACGCACGATGGTGGGCATCACGGCGTTTTTTCCTGCGAGAGCAAATTCGACCGCGGCTTTGCCCATCGCGTAGGCTTGCTCAACATCGGTTGCAGAGGCGATATGCCGGGCTGATCGTTGCAGATAGTCTGAAACCGCCCAGTGGTATTTGTAACCCAGGTTGGCTTTGACCATTTCTGCAAGGGTTGGCGCTACGCCACCGAGTTGAGCATGGCCGAATGCGTCGGTAGTGCCTGCATCGGCCAGGAATGTTCCGTCGGCATAATGCGCACCTTCGGAAACGACGATCACGCAGTAGCCTTTTTCCTTAACGGTTTTGTCGACTCGGGCGAGGAATTTTTTCTGATCGAAGGCTACTTCGGGGAAGATAATAATGTGGGGTGGATCGCCGGCCTGCTCAGCAGCTAATCCACCGGCAGCGGCGATCCAGCCCGCGTGTCGGCCCATCACTTCCAGTACAAATACCTTGGTGGAGCTTTCGCACATGGAGGCCACATCCATCGAGGCTTCTCGTGTCGAAACCGCAACGTATTTGGCAACCGAGCCAAAGCCGGGGCAGTTGTCGGTGAGGGGCAGGTCGTTATCAACGGTTTTGGGAATGCCGATACAGGTGATCGGATATCCAACATCTTTGCTGAACTGTGCGAATTTGTTGGTGGTGTCCTGGGAGTCGCCGCCGCCGTTATAAAAGAAGTAGCCGATGTTGTGGGCTTTGAATACTTCGATCAATCGTTCATATTCGGCGCGGTTGTCTTCGATGCTTTTTAATTTGTAGCGACAGGAACCAAATGCACCGGAGGGTGTGTAACGCAAACCGGCAATGGTTTTTTTGCTCTCTTTACTGGTATCGATCAGCTCTTCGCGCAGCGCACCGATGATGCCGTTTCGGCCAGCGTATACGGTGCCAATCTCCTTTTTGTGTAACCGAGCAGTTTCAATCACGCCACATGCGGATGCGTTGATGACAGCGGTAACACCGCCGGACTGCGCGTAAAAAGCGTTCTTTTTGCTCATGTTTTTCCCGTGTGAAAGCCGTGGTAATTGCGTTTGATTGGACGCGCATTACCAAAGTAAAGATTCTGTGATGGATCGGTCTGTGAAATAATAGTGTTACATTTTAGTACATTCACCGCACCAATACAGGAACACCTCAATAAATGCATATTCATATCCTCGGCATATGTGGCACATTCATGGCCGGTATTGCAGTTTTGGCGAAGGAATTGGGGCATGTTGTGACCGGGTCGGATCAGAATATTTACCCGCCAATGAGCGATGTATTGGCAGCAAAAGGCATTGATATTTACCAAGGTTACGACGAGCAGCAATTTGCCGTTAAGCCAGATCAAGTGGTCATTGGTAATGCCATGAGCCGTGGTAACCCGGCGGTTGAATATGTGCTCAATAACAACCTGAACTACGTTTGTGGGCCTCAGTGGCTTTCGGAGCATGTGCTGCAAGGCCGCTGGGTGGCGGCGCTTTCCGGCACCCACGGTAAAACCACCACCACCGCAATGCTAACGTGGATTCTGGAATTCGCGGGTAAAAAACCTGGCTTCTTAATTGGTGGCGTGGCGGGTAATTTTGATGAATCTGCTCGCTTGGGCGATGGCGAATTCTTTGTAGTAGAGGCCGATGAATACGACAGTGCCTTTTTTGATAAGCGCTCTAAGTTTGTTCATTACCGGCCGCGAACCTTGGTGATTAATAACCTTGAGTATGATCACGCGGATATCTTCCCGGATATGGCCGCCATTCAAACCCAGTTTCATCACCTTGTGCGCACAGTGCCAGAAAATGGTTTGATCTTGTCACCTCCGGGCCAAGAATCTATCGAGCAAGTATTGGAGCAAGGCTGCTGGACGCCCCGGCAAACCGTAGGGATTGTTGACCGGCGCAACCCGTGCGCCGGCGCAAACTGGCAAGCCAAGCGCAGCGTGAATGATGGCTCTAGTTTTGGAGTGTGGTTTGAAGGCAAAAAAGCAGCGGACGTAAGCTGGAACCTGTGCGGTGACCATAACCTTAATAATGGCCTCATGGCGATTGCCTCGGCGCATCACATGGGCATTAGCATTGAGCAAGCAGCGCAGGCACTGAGCCAGTTTGGTGGTGTGAAGCGGCGCATGGAGCTACTGGCAAGCATTGAAAATATTCATGTTTATGATGATTTTGCACATCATCCCACGGCTATCAAAACAACCTTAGAAGGGTTGAGGGCGAAGGTTGGCAGTGAGCAAATTTGCGCGGTGATTGAGCCGCGCTCCAACACCATGCAAAAAGGTATTCACCAGAAATCGCTTAAAAATGCTTTTGCGGCGGCGGATGAAGTGATTTGGCATAAGTTGCCCGCCATGGAGTGGGACCTGCAAGATTTGATTCAGGGCAACAGCACCCCGATGCAAGGTAGTGACTCGGTAGACCGGATTATCGAAATACTGGTGGCCAACGCAAAACAAGCCGCCGGTCAGCCGCGTCATTTTATATTGATGAGTAATGGCGGGTTCGATGGTATTCACACCCGTTTAATTAAAACCCTTGAAACACAGTTAGGAGCCGCATAATGCCCCACGGCCTAAGCGTTACCGATAAAACCCCCAATACCGTGACCTTAGCAATAACCGGCGCTTCTGGTGTGCAGTACGCTGTGCGGCTATTAGAGCAGCTGCTACTTGCGGGCGTGCGGGTTAATATGCTGATATCAAAGGCGGCTCATTTGGTGATAGCCACCGAAACTGATTTGAATATGCCAGCTAAAGCGCCAGCGGTGCAGCGCTTTTTTTTGCAGCGCTTTGCTACTGCAGAGCAACCAATTGCCGAAGACCTACTTCATGTTTACGAAACCAATACCTGGATGGCGCCCATTGCTTCTGGTTCTGGCCGTAGCTCTGCCATGGTGGTTTGCCCATGCACCACCGGAACCCTGTCGTCAATTGCAACCGGGGCCTGCGAAAACTTGATTGACCGGGCGGCAGATGTCACCTTAAAAGAGCAGCGTAAGCTTATTTTGATGGTGCGTGAAACGCCTTTTTCAGTGATCCAACTAGAAAACATGCTCAAGCTGGCCAACATGGGTGTGGTGGTTATGCCGGCTAACCCAGGGTTTTATTTTAACCCCACAACCGTAGAAGAAATTGTAGATTTCATGGTTGCGCGGGTGCTCGACCATTTGGATATCGAGCACAGCTTAATGCCCAAATGGGGCGACTAGTTAGACGCTTTTTCACCTAAAAGCACCTTTTATAGCGCTATTGAAGCGCAATAAAAAACAGTACAGAATGGATCGGTTAGCGTAGAGCTGAGCAGGTACTGCGGTTTTACATCAACACTCGTTAATAAAACGCGCACTCAAAGCCGCGTTCCATAACAATAAAAAGGGAGTCACAACGATGCTAAATACCCCAATCGAGGAGGGTTACTTTACGATTAGGGAAGACGGGCAGCCCGTTCTTCTCGGATCATTCAGTCCTTCCAGCGGAAATACCTATTACCCCATTCGTAAATTGTGCCCGGTTACATCAGAGCCGGTCGAAACTGTCGAGCTACCTATAGAAGGCGAGCTGTACTCGTGGACCTTCGTGCGCATGGCAGCCATTGGTTCGCAGAGCAAAAAAGAGGGCGGTGGCCATGGCGTTGGCCAGGTAGACCTACCCTGCGGGACTCGAATTCAGACCGTTATCCTGGGCGAATTAGGCGACTGGGAAATAGGAATGAAAATGAAACTCGTGCTGTTGCCTGTCTCCAAAGACGGCGATACCCAGCTCTGCTCATATTGTTTTGAGCCAATAAAATAATAAAGAGCATTTCAGCAGTGCGACAAGCACGGCGAATCAAGCTCAATAAGGAGATGACCCATGAGTAGAGACGTATATGTAGCGGGCGTAGGTATGCACCCGTTTATGAGAAATGCACCCTCGGGCCGTGATATGTACTTCACCGCCGCAACGGAAACCATGAAAGACGCCGGCATCAAGTTTCAGGAAGTTGGCGCGCTGTACAACGGATACATTGGCGGAGAAATGATGGAAGGCGTGACCTTTGCAAAGGATCTTGGCCTAACTAATGTACCCATTGTTCACGTTGAAAATGCATCGGCAACCGGTTCAAGCGCGTTTAGAGAAGCGGTCAATGCAGTGAAGGGCGGCGAGTGTGATATCGCAATGGCAGTAGGCTACGACGACATGATCAAGCATTCGCGCAAGCGCGCTATTATGGCGATGGCGGATACACCAAAAATTGAACAAACCATTTTGCCAGCGGCATTTTTTGCGATGTGGGCAACCCGACGCATGCACGAAGCCGGCACGACCGTTGAAACCTTTGCAAAGATTGCAGCTAAAAACTGGAACCACGCGCGTTTTAATAAATATGCTCAGCGCCGAGCTAAGAATATTGTGACACCAGAAGATATTTTAGCTTCTAATGAAGTGTCCTACCCCCACACGACCAAAATGGCCTGTGCTGCGGGTGGCGGTGCAGCCGGTGCGGTTGTTGTAACCAAAGAGATTGCACAACGGCTGGCGAATGGCCGGCCACTGGTTAAAGTGACGGGCTCGCAAGCTAAGTCAGAGCATTACACCGATGGCCACGTATTTATGGGCGCCGTCATTGGGCCGGAAGATTTAACCCGAGTAACCACACAAGCATTATACGAAGAAGCCGGCATTGGCCCAGATGATGTTGATCTGGTTCATGTGCACGATGCATTCCCGATTGAAGAATTAATGTATTGCGAGCTAATGGGTTTTTGCGGCCCTGGTGAAGCCGACCGTATGGTGGCTGATGGCGATACCAGCATTGGCGGAAAAATTCCGTTTTCTACCGATGGCGGCTTGACCGCTCGTGGCCACCCAGGTGGGCCAACTGGGCTTGCTCAAGTGTGGGATGCGGTAACCCAACTGCGTGGTGAGTCAGACAAACGCCAAGTTGAAGGCGCACAAAATGCGATGATTCACATGATGGGCGCGGGTTCAATTTGTATCATGCATATGCTGCAAAAAGAGTAACCCAATGTGCCTTTGTGAGTGAAGGCGTTCGGGGGGTATAATCCCCTCGGGCAAAATCGCGACACCTGCATTTTGATCACCAGTTGTATGATGTAAACGGTGCTGTCCGGCAAATTTTTGTCTGATAGCATTTTTTTTGATGAAACATTGATCCACCGTTGATTTTTCGAGTGGCGGGCCTCATATAACAAACTCCAATTTTAAGACGTAGCAACGAGGTAAATGATGAATATCGATTTTACTGC
>JAESUM010000086.1 GCA_016763075.1 Pseudomonadales bacterium | reverse complement strand
CACCGGCAAACCCAAAGGCGAGGTGCGTGATAACGGCGGCCATGCGGTTGCGCTTAAATACAGCATGAAAGCGGTTTACGATATTAACCCCGGTGAAGTGTTTTGGGCCGCCTCAGATATTGGCTGGGTGGTGGGCCATTCATACATTGTTTACGCACCATTGCTGGCAGGCTGCACGACATTAATGTACGAAGGAAAACCGGTTCGAACCCCGGACGCCGGCGCTTTTTGGCGCGTCATTGAACAGCACAAAGTGAAAGCCTGTTTTGCTGCGCCAACCGCCTTTAGAGCTATTAAAAAAGAAGACCCTGAGGGTAAGCTCAAACACCATTATGACGTGTCATGCATGGATAATTTGTTTCTAGCGGGGGAGCGCCTAGACCCACCGACCTACCATTGGTTAAAAGATTTATGTCAAGTACCGGTGATTGACCATTGGTGGCAAACCGAAACCGGCTGGGCAATAGCTGGCAACCCAATGGGCCTTGGCCCGCGTGAAACCAAAGCATGTTCTGCCACGCTGCCGTCGCCAGGTTTTAATGTTCAGATTGTCGATGAAGCCGGCGTCCAGTTGCCAGCGGGCAAGCAGGGTGAGGTAGTCATCAAAAAGCCGCTTCCGCCTTCGTGCTTACCCACTTTGTGGGGTGACCACGGGCGTTTTATCGAATCTTACATGTCGGAATTCCCCGGTTTTTACCTCACAGGTGACGGCGGTTATTTCGATGAAGAAGGCTACCTGTTTATTATGGGCCGCACAGATGATGTGATTAACGTTGCCGGCCATAGGCTTTCAACCGGCGAAATTGAAGAGGTGATTGCCGGGCACGATGCCGTGGCAGAATGCGCGGTCATTTCTCAAAACGATGCACTAAAAGGCCAGCTGCCTATTGGCTTTGCTGTGTTAAAAGATGGCGTAGATTTGCTGCCAGAGCAGCTACAAGCTGAGATAGTTGCCAAGGTTCGTAACGACATTGGCCCCATTGCGTGCTTCAAATTGTTGATGGTGGTTAAGCGGTTACCCAAAACCCGTTCAGGGAAAATGTTGCGTAAAACCATGAAGAGCATTGCCAATGGCGAGCCTTACACAGCCCCCGGCACCATCGATGACCCCACTTCGCTGGACGAAATTGCTGAGATTCTGGCAAAGCACCGATGAGCCATTGTTCCAGAATATTTGGGTCTTTGAATGCTTGATTCCGCCCACCAAGAATCAAGCGCGCTGTTTTCAGATATTGCTGAAGATATCAGCAATAAAGGCTTTAGCATTCAACCTGCAGCGGTGCCTGCGGGTTTGGCCCACAGGCTGCGCCAACATGTAAAGGTAATGGACGACCAACGTTTTGGCGCAGCAGGCATTGGCCGAGACCTAACAAATAATCACAATGAGGCCATACGGTGCGACCAAATATGCTGGATTGACGGTGAGTCTGAGGTTGGCCGCGAGTGGCTGCAATGGGCAGCCATCATGCAACGCCAACTCAACCGCGAGCTATATTTAGGGCTGTTTTCTTTTGAAAGCCATTTTGCACATTACCGCGTGGGTGACTTCTACAAACGTCACCTCGATGCGTTTAAAGGGCAAGCGAATCGGGTGTTGTCGTTAGTGGTGTACCTCAATGAAAGCTGGCAACCCCAAGATGGCGGTGAGCTGGTGTTATATGCCGACGAACGCGATATGACAGGCACGGTGGTCATCCCAAACTTTGGAACACTGGTTGTTTTTCTGAGCGAGCAATTTCCCCACGAAGTACGTGTGGCGCATCACGACAGGTATTCGATTGCCGGTTGGTTCAGAATTAACTCCTCGGATACAGGGCGCGTTGACCCGCCGTCATAGTAGAGCGGGAGTAGAGCCGGAAGAGCGGGAGTGGTAAATGGCTTCATTAACGCTTCGCGTTGCAGGACTAACAGCAAGCTCCGCGCCACTAAACCAACCACTAAGCTAGCTGCAGCACCGGCTTCAAAACCCACAGTTGTGCTTATGTTATAATCTGCGGCCTTTTACTGAATAAACCGCGAATTATGCCCAGCACTATGATTACCGAACAGCTACTGAAAAACCAAGTCGTAGAGGAAACTCTATTCGAATTTTCAAAGCAGAGCTGTACCCTACAGCCCAACGACTTGGCCGGTGTACAAGACCGAATAAAAGAGCTGTTAGAGCAGAAAAATACCCGTCTCATTGCCCACTACTACACCGATAGCCTCATACAAGAATTGGCAGATGAAACCGGCGGCTGCGTTTCTGACTCGTTAGAAATGGCACGTTTTGGCCGTGATGACTCGGCACAAAACTTGGTGGTTGCGGGGGTGCGTTTTATGGGCGAAACCGCAAAGATTTTATCTCCAGAAAAACGCGTGATCATGCCAACCCTAGAGGCAACTTGCTCGCTAGATTTGGGTTGCCCTATTGATACCTTTTCAGCTTTTTGTGACCAACACCCTGATCGCACTGTAGTGGTGTATGCCAATACATCCGCAGCGGTTAAAGCCCGTGCAGACTGGGTAGTGACTTCAAGTATTGCGGTCGAGCTGATCGAACACCTCATGGATAACGGTGAGAAAATCCTCTGGGCACCGGATAAACACTTGGGTAATTATTTACAAGAGAAAACCGGCGCAGACATGTTGTTGTGGAACAGCGCTTGTATCGTGCACGAAGAATTTAAGCTCAAAGGTTTGCAAGAGCTCAAGCACGTGTACCCCAATGCGGCACTACTAGCGCACCCAGAATCACCCAAAGAGATATTAAAAATTGCCGATATGGTGGGCTCAACCACCCAAATTATTCAAGCCGCACAAAGCATGGATAACCCGGAATTTATCGTCGCAACCGACCGTGCAATTTTCCATAAACTGCACCAAATGGCCCCGGGAAAAACTTTTATTGAGGCCCCCACCGCCGGTAGCGGCGCAACTTGCCGCAGCTGCGCACATTGCCCTTGGATGGGCGTGAACTCACTTGAAACCTTGCTGCACGCACTGGAAACAGATGGCGATGAAGTATTGGTTGACCCTGAACTAGCCAGACAAGCGATGATTCCATTGCAGCGTATGTTGGATTTTTCTGCTTCGTTGAATAGCTAGGCTGTTCTCGTTCCCTCTTACAGGTAATTTGCATCGACTGCATATTTAAGGTTAGGGGACAATTGGATAGGGTTTGGGAGTTAGTTGAGTCTTGTACAATCGACAACTGTACTGTTCAAAGCGATTTGGCGTGCCCGATGTTGTATGTATCGCTTTCTCATTGTGATGTTATTCAATTATTACTTGAACAGGGAAACCTCGCGTCTACCAATGCTCTTTTACGGCCATTGTTTGAAACAACTATTCGATCAATATGGCTGTGCCGGTGCGCTAGTGAAGATCAAGTAACCAGGTGTATTGAAACAGATGACTGGAAGAGCCCTTGGGTTTTGAGTCTAGAAATAGAATCTTCGACAGATCGTGCGCCTGTATTGTCTTGGTTGTGGAGCGGACTTCGATCAAATATGCACCGCTATACTCACGGAGGTATTCAAAATGCCGTGAGGCATATAGGTGTAGATGAGGTTATAACGCCTAATATCAGCGAAGATGACATTTTAACCTTGATGAAAATAGTAGGTTTTCTTTCGCTAATGATTCTATGTGAGTAGATTGATCTAGCCGGGGTTGACGAGCCTGTACCTACATATGAGGAACTTTGCGATTCATTGGCGGAATGGGCGTTTAGTGCGCCGATACCCCAGACCTGATTTTAGGTAAGAAATTAGTAACCCCTTGCCGAATAAAATTATTTATATTCATTAAGGGGTTTTGCTTTGTAGCTTAGTTATAAAAAGGCAGATGAATTAAGGGCAGTAATCAATCACCACGCCTTCATCACCATCGGTACTTGATACCGACGTAAAGCTAATCGATTTTGCCTCAGCATAAATACATTCAGCAGATGTACCTACCAACTTAGGCCCTGCCATTCCAGGCGCGGTTGTATAGCCCCAAGAGTTAACCGAGATAATTGGCCCAATGCCAGTTGCTTCATCCATTGGTTGTACCCATGGCCCGCCGGATGACCCGCCCGATAGCCCGCAATTCGCCAGCCACCAGTTCACCGAACCTTCGGTTTTCATATCTTCAGCGAAATACATAAAGTTTGGGTCTTCGCTGTAGGAGTACCCTAAGCTGTGGGTGAAATCTATGCTGGTTGCGGATGGGTCGCCGTCGTATGTGTATGCCGAGGTGAAGTTGACTGGCAATGAACCCGCTGCAATATCCAGGCTATCGGATGATGCGGTTGCGCCAGAATGAGCACCGCTGTCGTTCACCACATAATAGGCGTAATCCCATGCAATATTGTTGGGGAATGTTTTGGTTGCCCAGTTGTTATCTACCACGCCGAATGAGGTGGCCCAGCAGCCGATGGGGTCGTTACTGCAGTTTAAATCGGTACCGGAGCCGGTGGTGCCAGCTTGATTGGGAATAAACAAAACATTTCGTGCAAAGGCTTTGTTGGCATCATCGTAAACACAATGTGATGCGGTAATGATAATGGAGCGACCGCTGGTTTCATCGGTTGTGACGGTTCCAGAGCACACATAACCACCCCAAGAACCCGTGCGGTTTGCGGTGTCGGGCATTTCAAAATAGATGCGCCCAGCGGCGTTTTGAACTGCATCGCCCTGTGACCAACCAGCGTTGGTAACCACGTAATCGCCGGTACCACCAGAACCACTGCTGCTACTTACTGTAAAGTTCGTTGAGGTGGAAGTTGCGGTGTTGCCACCTTTACTGCCTTTGTCTTTTGCGACGACATGCCAGCTCCAGTTTCCATCGGAGAAGCCGGATAAATCCGTAGACCATGTGTCATTTCCAATGTTCGCGGGGGTGAATGACTGGGTGGTTGTACCGTTGGGGTACGTCACTACAAACGATACGGATTTGATACCGCTGGCATCAGTAATAACGGCAGAAAAGGTATGAGCCGAGCCGATAGTAGCGCCATCTGATGGATTCGTACTTGTGATGGTTGGAGCCGTGCTGTCGCTACTGGTGCTTCCGCCGCCACCATCATTGCCGCCTTTCCCCCCGCCACCACTACCGCCACCTTTACCATCAGGTTTGGCATTTGGGTTTTTTTGAGTGGATGAAATGATTTGTGGACGGGTATTGTGGCCGTACGCTTGTAGCGATCCGTCTGCTTTGCGTAAATAACCCAGGCCGCGGTTATCGATCAGCAAATCGCGAGGCGTCGCATGGCTTATTCGTTCCGGTGTCCAATGATCAATCACGCGTGCTTTTGCAGCACTGATGGCATTGCCTTGGGCCTGTGTTAAGCCTGTGAATGAAAACAATGAGGTGGCAAGCGCGAGTACAACAGCGGTTTTAAACCGTGGATTTACGATAGAGGTCATGATTTCGTCTCCTATTCAAAGACGTAGAATTAGCGAAATATGCACTGATTCTAATACGTAATGGTTGTTATTTGAACAGATAAGGCGGCTGGGCTGTTGGTAGTTAGATTTTATTCTGAGCTGGCTTCGGGTAATTCAAAACGGTGCTATGGACAGTATGTAAGTTGGCACGGCGTTTTGCGCTTCAACTGCGGATGTCTACAGAGATTTCATCGCATCCTTAGAGGAATATTGAATTTTGGTAATCTCTTCAATGCGCTGTTCTATTAATGATGAAACGGCAAATTGGTGTTGGGTCATTCGTAGCGCATATTTAAGCTGTTTTTTAGCTTGGCTGAAGTTACCAACGAGTTGAAAGAACTCGCCTCTGGCGCGATGTACGCCCAGTGTATCGCCAGCTAAGCCACGCGCTTCGGCAAGCTCAAACCAAACGTAGGGGTCGTCCTTACGGGTTTTGGAAATATTTTCTAATATTTTGGCAGATGCTTTGTGCGCGCTGTTTAGCCTATACGCCTTGGCCAATTGCACCTCTAATGGGTAATGCCCTGGCTGCAATTCAGTTTGTTTTTTAAGCATAGCTACGGCTTGGGCCGTGCGCTGGTTTTGCAGTGCAATCTCTGAACTGGCAATGATGTATTCAACCTGTGAAGGGTTGGCCTTTAACAGCGCGCTGAGGGTTTCGGCCGCTTTGGAGAATTGCTCGGTGTTGATGTAGGCAATTGCTAATCCGTATTTATCTGCTTGCGGGTAGGGGGAGATACCTTCTTCAATTTTGGCTTTGAAGTATTTAATGAGTTTGCCCGGCGAGCGCTCGGCAAGCGCTTGAATTCGGGTGCGAATAAGGTGGTATTGCAGGCTATCGCGTTTTAACGATGGGCTCTTTGTATACTGCTCGGCGCGGTTACGGGTGTCGGCTACTCGTGACTCAGTTAATGGGTGAGTCAGTAAAAACTCCGGCGGGTTTTGCCCAGAATAACGTTTGGCCCGTAACATTCGTTCAAACATCATAGGCATGGCAAGGGGGTCATAATTGGCATTGGTTAGGGTGACTAAACCCAGCCGGTCAGCCTCGGCTTCATTCTTGCGGCTAAAGCGCAGGTACTGTTGCTGAATAGCCGCTTGAGTACCTGCCAGTGCAGCAAAACCTGCGTCGCCGCCTACAGTCGCTATGAGTAAAATACTGGCAAGCATTGCGGCCAATGCCGGCGTTTGGTTTCGTTTAGATTCTTCAATGCCACGGGCAAAATGCCGTTGGCTCATGTGGGCCAATTCGTGCGCCACAATAGCCGCGAGTTCCGCTTCAGTTTGCGCATATTTGAGCGTGCCAGAATTGATGCCTAACACTCCACCAGGAACGGCAAAGGCATTCAACGCGGGGTTATCTACCACTATCAGTTCGATGGGCCAGTTGCCAAGGCCGCTTCCTGGTACCAATTGAAAGACTAGGTTTTCAAGGTAGTGATTAACCAATGGGTCATCAAGGGTGCCAACTTGGCGGCGAAACTGCCTAAGCCAACCACGGCCCAGCCAGTATTCCTGCAGTGGCGAAACAATCGCTGAACTGGCATCACCAAGGTAGGGTAAATTTGGGTCTTTTAGCGGGGCGGCCATTGCGCTCTGAGGTACAGCCAACAACAGAGAAAACATTGCTAGCATTGCGCAGCGCTGGATGAACTCAGTGATTTTACTAGTCATGAAAATACGCATGTTTTTGAAAAGATCGATTATTAAAATAGGTGAGTGCTTAACTACCATAGCATGAGGCCAACGTAGCAAAATACGACAGCACAAGGCTCAATTAATTCCAGAGTTGTGCAGAGCAGTTATTGATAATGTGATTGCAAGGCATTATGGGGTTTTAAAACTCTGCCACAACTTTTCGGTAGCTTCGATATACTGGTTTTTTTGCATTTAGAGTAGATACGATGCCGCAAGACCAAAGGGCAGTACCGCAGCTTGATTTCTCAGGTTTGACTTGCCCGTTACCTTTGCTCAAAACCAAGCTAGCACTTAACAAATTACCTTCCGGTGGCCGCATTGAAATTAAAGCAACCGACCCAGGCTCAGTGCGTGATTTTCAAGTGTTTGCAGAGCAAAGCCAATACCAACTAGAGCGCTGGTGGCAAGAAGGCGAGCACTACTATTACCAATTATTGAAACCTTAATTTAAACAGCATTTAAACGTAGATCAGGTGATACAACCTATGTTCGGCACAATTCGTAAGTGGGCAAACCACTACTTTCAAGATGAAGAAGCAGTACTGCTGGTAGCGCTTATCGTTGGTTTCATGGTTGTTGTAGCGGCTTTGGGGCAAGTGTTGGTGCCTTTTTTCGCAAGCGTAGTGGTGGCGTATTTACTGCAAGGCGTGATTGGCAGCTTAGAAAAACGCAAAGTACCCTATTGGATCGCATTCAGCACCTGCTACGTACTGTTTTTAGGTGTTCTAACGGTATTGATTTTTCTAGTATTGCCGCTGGTTTGGAACCAACTTACGCATCTGTTTAATGCCTTGCCCAACATGTTTCATAAAGGCCAGGCAATCCTTTTACAGTTCCCTGTGGATCACCCCGACCTTTTATCCGCCCAACAGCTGCATGACTGGGTTGAGCTTGGAAAAAGCGAAGTGGGTGCATTTGGGCAAAAATTATTGTCTTTTTCATTCACATTATTGCCCAACGTAGTCAGTATTTTGGTGTATCTGGTGCTTGTTCCAGTGTTGGTGTTTTTTCTGCTTAAAGACAAAGTGTATTTGGTGGGCTGGCTTGCAGCGCGCTTACCCAAACGCCGGCCACTACTAAACAGCATTTGGGCCGAAATGGACCAACAGCTTTCAAACTATGTTCGCGGGAAAGTGATTGAAATTGTGATTACCGGAGCAGCCAGTTTCGTGCTGTTTGTTTCTTTAGATTTAAACTACGCAGCCTTGTTGGCATTACTGGTGGGTCTATCGGTAGTGGTGCCGTACATTGGCGTAGCCATAGTGACTGTACCGGTAGCACTTATCGGGTATTTTCAGTGGGGCGCAACAGACCTGTTCGCCTACTTGATGATTGGCCATCTAATTTTACAAATACCCGATGGCTACGTGCTGGTGCCGTTATTGTTTTCTGAAGCGGTTAATTTACACCCAGTGGGCATCATTTTGGCGGTATTGGTGTTTGGCAGCTTTTGGGGTTTTTGGGGTGTGTTTTTCGCCATACCTCTCGCAACCTTTGTAAAAGCGATTATGACCTCATGGCCACGGGCCATTAAACAGGTGCATCAAGAAGGCGTGACATAAAGGCCTACCCTAGGTATGAACGCATGTGTTTATAAAATAACTTCCCATACTTCTCATTAATACTATTGAGCTATTGAGCTACTGAGCTACTGAGCTACTGAGGATAGCTGTATGCATAACGCTGCAAGAAATATTGGACTAATTCTGGTTTTATTTTTTATGTTCACTGCCGGGTGTACCCACATTAGTGTTCGGCATATAGAAAAAGGAAGGTGTCTTAATTTTCCTGTAATAGACGCGGAATCGAAAATAACCCAGATGCGAACGAAGGCCGCTGAAGTGCATTACCAAAAAGCCCAGAAATTATTCGCTAACCACAAATACCTTGAAGCAGTTGCTCAGCATGAGAAATCTAAACAAGAAGGTGATTATAAAGACAGTTCAATAAAAATTGCTGAATCCTATTATAAAAATGCTGAATTGTTGGAATCGAATAATCAGTATCGCACTGCTGCGGGGTACTATTTACAGTCTAGTCAAACAGGGAGAGGGCACAAAGAGCCTATCTTGAAGGCAGCTTCTATTTACTACTCTCTAGGGCGATATTTTCTAGAAAATAATTATTGCAGAGAGTCACTGTATGACTTTGAGCGCGCAGCTCGTTTAATGCCAGATTATCGAGATTTAACCCGGCGGCTAAGTTAGGGCAACTCTTGTGCGATGGTTAGGATTGCATTTAAACAGTTTTATAACCCCACCAGACGAAACATTGCAGGTATGTCGGTAGGCGACTTCATTTATGACGAAATAATATCGGCTTTAAATAAAAACGGTAGTCGCTTCTTGCAGGTAGTAGAGGCTAACGAAAACAATCGTGATGTTGATTATATTATTTCGGGAAAACTGACACAGGTGAACCTATCGCATCAAGGGTTAAAAGAGAAAAGGATGAGAGAAGTTATGGCTTATTACCTTTATAACTATAACTATAACTATAACTGTGAACGTGAAGACCGCCAAGGAAACCGATACTCCGACATTTGTAGTAAAGAAACCTATGTGCGATACGATGAGTACTGGGATGATATATCGTTAACATTATCGGGCTCTATTAAAGTTACGCATGTAGCCAGTAGAGAAAATGTAGTGCTTTTTAATGTTCGTAGCACAACAAGCGATAGCATCCGGTATGCAGATATGATTAGCCAAAGAAATAACCTTGAACTTTTTCAAGAGTTGGTCGACTTACTGAATCGGCGAAGGTATTTATTGAGTAACGAAGAATTAGTCACGTCTGCAATATTTAAAATCACGAAGGCAGTGGTTAACGAGATTAGTTCTAATATTGGCAGTGACCTGAATTTTCCAGACCCAGTTAAGATGAAACGTTATCATTGACTTAGCAAGCAACCGCTGGCCAAAGAAGCTTTAAATGGTGCTTTTTCGTATGAAGCTATTGGTACTATGTTCGGGGGCAATTGAAGCTATCGGATGGTTTTTATAGCGTCGTTACGTTCATATTGCTACGCGGTGCAGTTCCAGGGTCTAATTTTCATCAGAAATTCTAATGCTGGCTAATGAAGCTTAGCGGCATTGCTTTGAAGCCTAGCTTAATTCGCTAGCTCTACCTGCATGTGGATGAAACTTGCTCCATCATCGAAGAGCATCACGTATTCTAAGTTTTTGTTGTTAAGCTCGTTGTAAACCGAAGGCTTGTTACTTCCTCAATATTTCTGAATAGCTGCGTGGCAGCTTACGGGTAGTATCCTCATTTACATATGAGCCGCGGGCTAGCAGGCTTGCTCATATTACTTTTCGAGATGCCAGTTTTAAGAACGAATCTAGCCGAGTTGTTGGCTGTTTTCTATGCATGTGATAGATGCGTAAAAGCAAGTTCAATCCTCGTGGATACGCATGCAATTACTATTGGCTGACTATTTTTGAAATAGAGCGTTTTTATATGAGGCATAGCAAGCTAAACTGAATAAGTAAATCGTTATATAACCTGCTCGAATTAAGGAATAAAAAGGATGAAGCGCATATTAGTTACTGGGGGAGCGGGCTTTGTGGGCTCGCATTTGTGCCAGCGTTTGCTGCAAATGGGGAATGAAGTTCTCTGTGTAGATAATTATTTTACAGGTTCTAAGGCGAATATTGCGCATATGCTTTCGAATCCATACTTTGAATTAATGCGCCACGATGTGACCTTTCCTCTCTACGTTGAAGTTGACGAAATATATAATTTGGCTTGCCCCGCATCTCCGGTTCATTACCAATATGATCCGGTACAAACAACTAAAACAAGCGTGCACGGTGCGATTAATATGCTGGGGTTGGCAAAACGAACTAATGCAAAAATATTCCAGGCGTCAACTAGTGAAGTATACGGTGACCCTGAAGTTCACCCTCAACCCGAGAGTTATTGGGGACGAGTAAACCCAATAGGTATTCGGTCTTGTTACGATGAAGGAAAGCGATGCGCTGAAACTTTATTTTTTGATTACAATCGCCAGCACAAAATAAAGATAAAGGTCGCGCGTATTTTTAATACGTATGGACCAAATATGCATCCGGATGATGGTCGTGTCGTTAGCAATTTTATCGTGCAGGCACTAAAAGGTGAAGATATTACGATCTACGGCGAAGGTGAGCAAACACGCAGTTTTTGTTATGTGGATGACCTTATCGAAGGTTTCGTTCGTTTGATGGCAACGCAGGATGACGTGACTGGCCCGGTAAATTTAGGTAACCCCCACGAATTTACAATTAGGCAATTGGCTGAACGCACGGTGCAGTTGACGGGTTCCTCATCACAACTTATTTTCAAACCGCTGCCGGAAGATGATCCGCGCCAACGCCAGCCCGATATCTCGTTAGCAAGAGAATTATTGCAATGGGAACCGGATATTCAACTAGATGAAGGGCTCGAAAAAACAATCAAATACTTCGAGGGGTTGTTAGCTGTATAACTCGTTGGGATGATAGCAATGCCTAGGTTGGGCTAAGCCACTGAAGCCAGATAATATTCGATGGTGTGAATATTGTTCAGCAGGTTTTCGTGTCTCTTCCTAATCTTTTGTTGCGTTTTGAGAATCGAGCTCAATCTGAGAGTTGATATTAATAAAGCGCGATTCTTCGTTCGGGAACACCACTTCCTGTACGGTCTGTTTTTTTAGCCACCCGTGAACAGAATGCCTGTCGTCAGAAAGGTATTGCTTAATGGATGACTGACAGCTTACAGGCAAAATCATCACCAGAACCTGAAGCTGCTGGCCACCGCGGGCGACGGTTATCAGGTTGTTTTCTTCGCTATTGATTTGGTTTGAATGGGTCTGATCTACAATCGGTTGCCATAATTTCTCAATCAAAGATTTAGGTAAGAGCGGCATATCGCAGGGAATCACCAACAAGTACGGTGTGGTGCAGGCCGCTAGCCCCGCTTCAATTCCCGCCAATGGCCCGGCAAAATCAGCTTCTTGATCACGAATCAATGGGCAGCCAAACTGCTGATATTGCTCAAAATTACGGTTACAGCTGATCGATACAGATTCAAGCTGGGAGCCAAACCGGTCGATCAAGTGACTAACCAGCGGTTTTTGCTTGAATAACAGCAGTCCTTTGTCCTGTTTGTTCATTCGGGTTGAGCGGCCGCCGGCCAGAATTAGCGCGCTAAGTGATCTGTTTTTTTCATGGTTTTGAAGTAGGTATGGTTTGAGTCGAGCTAGACTACTGATTACGGGGCGAGCATGCCATATAATGTCGGATTGATTGCAAATCTTGAACAATTGGAACGTTGATGTCAGTTTATCAGGTTGAAAAATTGATGGAGGAAACCCGAAGAGTTGCGGCGCAATTCCGAAAGACTACCGGGCAAACCTTGCCGGTGGGGCCTGAGCTTGCGCGTTTTGATGCCATTCAGTTGCTCGACTTAAAGGCGCCACCGGAAGGTTTGTCTGGGGTTGATGCCATTTTTGGTGAACGACAGCGTTATCAAATTAAGAACCGCGTGGTATTTGATGACAGAAAAACTGGTTACCGAATTGGCCAACTCAATTTTGATGGCGACTGGAATGTGCTGTTATTGGTATTGCTTGATGAAGAATATCGCACGGTTGAAATCTTTCAAATGGACCGTAAAACCGCGGTCAGCGCAGTGAATGAACTCAAAAATGATACTCGTAAAAAACGTGGCCCTATGTCTGTAGCAAAATTTAAAGCCCTAGGTACGTTAGCCTGGAGCATCGATCAGGGCCGACTAAATGCGTGACAGTAACAGCGCTGCAGTGCTTGCTAGTGGCGGCGTATTTGATCAACAACTCGATGGCTTCGAAGCCCGTACAGAGCAGAAAACGCTGGCTGCATCGGTTGAGCAAGCTCTGCAAGACCAGTCTATTTTGGTGGCCGAAGCTGGTACCGGCACCGGTAAAACCATCGCTTATTTGGTGCCTGCACTGCTTTCTGGTTTGCGGACTATTATTTCTACTGGCACTAAAAATCTGCAAGACCAACTGTTTTTGCGGGACTTGCCTCGGGTTCAAGAAATTCTTGGCGTGACGCTAGATATTGCGTTATTGAAAGGCCGCGCCAACTACTTATGCCCACATAGATTACGAATCTGGATGGAAGAAGTTTCCTTTGTAACGGACCGAGAGGAACTGTTACAAATTGCCGATTGGGCCGAATATACCGACACTGGGGATTTTTCAGAACTGTCTTCCATTGCCGAAGATGCACCAATTTTATCGAAGGTCACCAGCACCAACGACAACTGCCTTGGGCAAAAATGCCCCGATATTGCAAAATGCCCGCTGCTTAAAGCACGTCAAAAAGCCCAAAAAGCTGACTTGGTGGTGGTGAATCATCATCTGTTTATGGCAGATTTGGTGTTAAAAGATCAAGGTTTCGGCGAGTTGCTGCCCGCAGCAGACGCTGTGATTATGGATGAAGCGCATCAAATCCCAGATGTCGCGAGCCGCTTTTTTGGTGAGTCTATTTCAAGCCGTCAGTTGCAAAATTTAGCGGCAGATAGCCTTAGTGTTGCCTTGCAAGATGCATCGGATGACAGTGGGCTCTTGGATGCTGCAGAAGTGCTGAGCACAGGCCTGGCGTCTTTTAGGCTGGCTTTTGGTCATACCGGTCAGCGCGACCAGTGGGAAAAGTTTTATCCGCTGCCAGAAGTGCAGCAAGTGATTGATAACACCCGCCATAATCTCAACGAGCTGTTGCAGCGTTTAAAAAGTGCCAGCGTTCGATCGGAGGATTTGGAGCACTGTTACGAGCGTGCGCAGCAGCTTAACGCGGCTTTTAAAAAACTCACGGTTGAATCAGTTGATGGGCAAATTCATTGGCTTGAAACCCATAATAAGTCGGTATCTATTCACCTCACGCCACTGTCTATTGCCGAGCCCTTTAGCGCGGCGATCATCGAATACGATTGTGCATGGGTATTTACCTCGGCGACGCTAGCGGTGAGTGAAGATTTTTCATATTTCAACGGCCAGTTAGGTCTGTTTCCCGAGAATTGCGGACGCCCAGTGCGGGACTTATTGCTGGGTAGCTCATACGACTACCCCAACAAAATGCTCTGTTATTTGCCAGCTGGGATGCCAGAGCCATCGAACCAAGATTTCACCAAAACCTTTATCGAAAGAGCTTTGCCCGTGCTTGAAGCGAGCGGTGGCCGGGCATTTCTGCTGTTCACAAGCCATCGGGCATTACGCGAAGCCGCCAAGCTTTTAGAGCAGTGGACCGACTACGCGCTGTATGTTCAGGGCGATGCATCGAAACGAGCTTTGATAGAAGGCTTCGTTGCGGACGATCAAGCACTGCTGCTGGGTACTAGCAGTTTTTGGCAAGGGGTTGATATTCAAGGCGACGCATTGTCTTGTGTTTTGATCGACAAATTGCCTTTTGTTTCCCCCGGTGATCCGGTGGTGCAGTCACGTCTTAACGAGTTAAAAAACCAAGGTATGAATCCCTTTGCGACGTATCAAATCCCGCAGGCGGTGATTAGCTTAAAGCAGGGTGTTGGGCGACTGATTCGTGGTGCGCAAGATCGTGGTGTGTTGATGATTGGCGACCCGCGTTTGACGACCAAAGGGTACGGTAAAACCTTCATTAAAAGCTTGCCGCCTGCGCGCTACAGCTCCGATGTCTCTGACGTGGTTCAGTTTTTTAAGCGTCAATCGGTAAAATCTAGCGCAGCCAAAACATCAGCAGCCAAAACATCCGCGAAGAAAGCTCTAAATAGGTAACACCTTACATGACCGTCATTCTAGCCATCGATAGCTCAACTGAAGCGTGCTCAGTTGCGTTGTTGCGTCAAACCAAAAGCAAAACCGAAACCGAAACTAAAACCGAAATAGTTAGCGATAGCCAAATCGCGGTACGGCAGCACAATAACGTGATTTTACCGATGGTAGAAAAAGTGCTGGCCGAAGCGGGTAATACATTAGGCCAGGTCGATTTAATCGCCTTTGGCCGAGGCCCCGGTTCGTTTGTGGGTGTGCGCGTGGGTTGTGGCGTAGCCCAGGGTTTGGCCTTTGGGATTGACTGCCCGGTGGTGGCTGTTTCAACTCTGCGAGCTATGGCTCAAGGTGCGCACCGTAAGCTTGGCGCAACCGCAGTCATGGCTGTAATTGACGCCAGAATGAAAGAGATTTACTGGGGCGTATTTGGATTAGATCAACAAAATCATATGCAGCCACTGGTTGATGAAATAGTGTGCCCACCTGAGGCAGCGGTATTTCCAGCCTCTTGTCAGTCGGTTACCTCAGACTGGGCAGCGGTGGGCACCGGCTGGAGTTACCAAGAAAGAATACTTGAAGGCATTGCTTTGCCTGAGTCTCGAATCACTGGTGTTGAAGAGCAGTGGTTCCCTGATGCACAAGATATTGCAGTACTGGCTTTACCCGAATATGAAGCAGGCAAAGCCGTTAGCGCCGAGCAGGCTCAACCGGTGTATTTGCGCGACAAAGTGGTGCAAACGCCAGCCAAAAAAACACCCGTTGGTTAGCATAAATATGTCGTGTGGATGAGCGCTCTTACAATAAGTGTTGGACTAATCGAGATTGAATAGCCGAGATTAAATAATTAGGTTTGCGAAAGGAATGAGCAGTGATTGAAGCGGTATCGCCAGACAACATTGAAGAAATATTGCCGATGATTAGGCAGTACCAAGAATTTTATAAAGTAGCTGATATTTGTGATTCACGTAACCGAGCGTTCTTTTCGCAGTTTGGTGATTCAAGCCCAGCGGGCTGCCAGTTTTTGTATCGAGATAACGGCGTCGTGCTGGGTTTCGCTACGGTGTATTTTAGTCATAATTCTACCTTGCCCGCTAAAGTGGGCATATTGAATGACCTGTACTGCGTGGAAGCTAGCCGCGGTAAAGGAGTAGGGCGGTTGTTGGTCGAGCATTGTTATACCTACGTAATGCGCCAGGGTGCTGCGCGGTTGCAGTGGGTCACCGCTCCAGATAACGAGCCGGCCAATAAGCTGTACCAATCTATGAATACAGCAAAAAGCAATTGGTTTTTTTACGCCTATAACGGCCCCAGTATTGCTGAATAATACCGTGATGCTTATTAAATAATGCACATGTGTTTCATGTTATGTACAGGCTAGGAAACTAAGAAATTGGATTTATTTCAGGCGATTTTTCTCGCTGTCGTTCAAGGGTTAACGGAGTTTTTACCGGTTTCAAGCTCCGGACATTTGATAGTGCCGGCAGTGATATTTGGCTGGCCTGATCAGGGTTTAGCATTTGACGTTGCGGTTCACGTTGGTACGTTATTGGCGGTATTGGTTTATTTTCGTAAAGATGTAAACGCGATTCTACGAGGTTGGTTTGCCCAGGTTTTTAAGCGCATACCGAGCCCCGAGGCCCAATTAGGTTGGGCAGTGATCCTAGGTACGCTTCCTGCGGTTGTGGCGGGTTTGCTGATGAGCGATATCATCGGTACCCATTTACGTACTATTGAAGTCATTGCAGCGACCAGTATTGTGTTTGGTTTGTTGCTGCTGTTTGCCGATATTAAAGGCAATAAAAGGCTCGGTATCGAACAAATGAGCTGGAAGATCGCGCTGATGATTGGCCTGGCCCAAGCGGTGGCGCTTATTCCTGGCACTTCGCGTTCAGGCATTACCATTACCTGTGCGCTGTTATTGGGCTTTACGCGTGAATCCGCGGCGCGGTTTTCGTTCTTGCTTTCTATCCCAACGATATTAGGTGCAGGGCTACTGATGTCGCTGGAACTAGTAGAAACTAAACAAGTCGGATTGTGGCAAGACTTGTTGATTGGAGCAGGCTTTGCGGCCGTGAGTGCATACATTTGTATTCACTGGTTTTTAAAGCTGCTTGATAGGATCGGTTTTATGCCGTTTGTTGCTTATCGCGTGGTATTTGGCGGTTTGTTATTTTGGGTGGCTTCGAGCTATGTATAGGTTGGTTTTGCAGGTTGATGCACAGCCTATAAACTCAGTGTATGGGCTCACAACAGGTATTACTTTGGGGCCTTATTTGTGCTGAATAAGCGTCAACAAAGAGGAGGGGGTTTGCACTCACGCAAACCAGTATTTTCTAGTCTTGTACTTGCCTTCGGGTATCAGTACCATAGCGGGTTTTTGAGCGGAGAATCCTATGATTACCGGTAGTATTGTTGCGTTGGTAACACCGATGGATTCTTCGGGCGACGTGTTGTGGGAAGAGCTTGATCAACTGGTCGAGTTTCACATTGCGCAAGGTACTGACGCGATTGTCGCGGTTGGCACCACTGGGGAATCAGCCACCCTGGAATTTGATGAACATTGCGAAATAGTGCAACGCATTGTTGCGGTTAGCGCTGGGCGAATCCCAGTGATTGCAGGTACCGGTGCGAACAGCACAAAAGAAGCCATTGATCTCACAAGTGCAGCCAAATACCTAGGGGTAGATGCCTGCTTATTGGTCACGCCGTACTACAACAAACAGACACAAGAAGGGTTGTATCAGCATTTCAAACTGATTGCTGAAGCCGTGGACGTACCGCAAATTTTATACAACGTGTCGGGCCGAACCGCTTGTGACATGTTACCGCAAACCGTTGAACGCCTTGCGATGCTTACCAACATTATTGGTATAAAAGAAGCGACCGGCGATGTAGAGCGTGGTGTTGAAGTGATGAAAAGATGTGAGGCGGTAAACCCCAATTTTATGGTGTATTCCGGCGACGACCCCACCGCTATTGAGCTAATTCTACGCGGCGCAAAAGGCAATATATCGGTTACCGCCAATGTTGCACCGGCTACCATGAGCAAAGCCTGCGCCGCTGCATTGGCCGGTGATGCAGACAAAGCACGGTTGTTAGATGGCCAAATTAAACCGCTACATTCAGCCTTATTCGTAGAATCAAACCCCATCCCAGTGAAATGGGCGCTGCACCAAATGGGTATGATCTCCGCCGGCATTCGGTTGCCCTTAACACCGTTATCAGAGCCATGCCGTGGCCCTCTGAGCACAACATTGGCCGACGCAAGCTTGTTGTAAACGCGAGCCAGTAATTACGAATAACCTATGAGATATGATGTGATTAGATCGAATCGATTGATGGGTAAATGGATGTTCTCCCTTGTTGTAGCGGCGCTTATAAGCATTCAAAGCGGCTGTGGAATTATCCCCGGCGTGCGCGACCATATGCACGACTACCAAGTCGAACAGCCGCGAACAAAGCCATTAGAGCTGCCGGATCACTTCGAACTCAGAGTCGTTGACGAGCTTCTGATCATTCCCGAAGTATCCCGCGATACCGCAATATTTGAGGGTAGCGAATATAAAATGCCCCGCACTCAGCCATTGATGACGGTAAAAAGCAAAGAAACTGTTTTGCTTCGCGAAAGTGAAACGGATCAATGGGTGTTGGTATTGCTGCCACCAGAAGAGGTGTGGATCAAACTACTCGCCTATTTTGAAGGTGAACAGGTTCACTTGGTTGATATCCAGCCTAAAAATGGCATCGTAATTTCCGATTGGGTAAGCAATACCCATGTCGGTGAGCCTGTTAGGGTAAAGGCTACGGTACAAGAAGGGATTCGTGCCGGTATTACAGAAATTAGATTGTTCCGCCAAACCAAAAGCCAAACAGATTGGGTTCAGGTTGTCGGCAATGTAGAAGGACCTAAGGGCGTTTGGAAGTTTAAACTCGATAGCATTCACGAAGTTTTAGCTGCAAGTATTGATCCTGCAGATACCGCGGTTTCCTTTCTTGCCAGAAACCTTTCTTCTGGCAATCGTACCCATGTAAAACAAACAAAAGAACGGGTGCCTCTACTATTTATAGGGACCGATTTCCCGAGGGCCTGGTCACTATTAGCGCCAGCATTGAATGATTTAGAAGTGAAAATCGAGGACAAAGATAGGAGTGCCGGCCGTTATTATTTGAATGCCCTGAACGTCATTCCTTTGGAGAAGCCTGGATTTTTTGCGAGCATGTTCTCAAGTGCCAATACGCAAAAACCCCCTAGTATATGGCTGCAAGTTAAGCCTGTAGAAGGCGGTGTTCAGGTTCTCTTAGAAATAGAAAACGTTGAAAATAAAGAAGAATTTAACGAACAAGCGGAAACATTCCTTAAAGACCTTGAGTCTCGATTAGGCTGATTTGATGCTATATAAAGGCTATGTCGGTCGTCAATGAGGTTTGCCTCACTAGGTAGCGGCAGCCGGGGTAATGCTACGATCGTGGAGCACGGCAATACCAGCGTGCTAATAGACTGCGGCTTTAGCTTGAAAGAGACCAGCCGTCGTTTAGAGCGGTTAGGCAAAACACCTGGCGATATCGACGCGATACTGATCACCCATGAACATGGAGACCACGTACGTGGCGCTCCAATGTTTGCTAAAAAACACGGTACGGCATTGTGGATGACAGAAGGCACGTTTCGCAGTTACCGCCATTTTGAAGGCTATTCGCCGCATTTTATTGACGCGGACCAACCCTTCGAGATAAACGATTTACAAGTTCGGCCGGTTGCCGTTCCGCATGATGCCGTTGAACCTTGCCAGTTTTTACTCAGCGACGGCGATATCAATTTTGGATTATTGACTGATCTGGGCAAAATTACCCAGCCGGTGGTAAACCATTTTGCACGTTGTGATGCACTGTTACTGGAGTGTAATCATGACGTTGATATGCTGCATTCGGGTAACTACCCGGCCTCGTTAATTCGGCGGATATCCGGCGGATACGGACACTTAAATAACCAGCAATCGGCGGAGTTTCTGGCCGCGATTGATCACAGTTGGCTACAGCACATTGCCATCGCGCATGTGAGCGAAAAGAACAACTGTTTAGACAAGGCAAAGGATGCACTGATTTCAGTGCTGCACTGCCCACCAGAATACATCGATGTCGCAGATCAGGAAGAAGGTCTGGGCTGGCGTCACATTCAATAATCATTTTTAACTATTTAAATTACGGAGAACCCCATGCAAAAACGGGATGAACTCTACGCAGGAAAAGCAAAATCTGTATTCAAAACCGATGACGAAAAAGCGTTAATTCTGCATTTTCGGAACGACACCTCGGCTTTTGATGGCAAAAAAATTGAGAAGCTAGATCGTAAAGGAAAGGTTAATAACCTGTTTAACGCCTTTATATCTGAGAAATTAGAAGAGGCAGGCATCGCCACTCACTTTATTAAACTGTTGTCTGATGAAGAGTCTTTGGTCAAAAAATTGGATATGTTTCCGATCGAATGTGTTGTGCGAAACATCTCGACCGGTAGCCTCTGCCGTCGCCTTGGAGTTGAAGACGGGCTGGATTTGAATCCACCTACTTTTGAGTTTTTCCTTAAAAACGATGACCTCGGCGACCCTATGATCAATGAATACCACATTGAGTCATTTGGCTGGGCTGAAGCGTCCCACGTTGAACGAATGAAGGAGCTGACATTTAAGGTTAACGGCATTCTACAGAAGTTGTTTCTTGATGCCGGAATCTTGCTGGTAGATTACAAACTCGAGTTTGGTTTGTACGACGGCGAAGTGATGTTCGGTGATGAATTCACGCCAGACGGATGCCGGTTGTGGGATGTAGAAACCCGCGAAAAACTCGATAAAGATCGTTTTCGTCAAGGTCTTGGTGACGTGGTTGAGTCTTACGAAGCAGTCGCTCGTAGGATCGGCGTTAAGCTTGACTAAAACCGCGTATATTATTGAAAGATAAAGGCTGTTCACCTTGACGCAAACAGGCTCTTTCAATATAGTACGCCCCCTTAGCGCCCGTAGCTCAGCTGGATAGAGTACCTGGCTACGAACCAGGGGGTCGCACGTTCGAATCGTGCCGGGCGCACCAAATAAGAGTATTAGAAAACCGGTTAGAGCTTATGCTCTGGCCGGTTTTTTTTTGACTGCGCTTTAGGGTCAGCACGGGGAGTTTCTCAGCAACTTGTACAGATTCCTGAATCTTTGGTATCAAAGAAGTATCTGCCGCGTGCCTATCAAGCAAGATGTACTGCCTACCTGCAGCATCCACTCATTAAGGGTTTACGATGACTATTCAAACCGGACTGTACCAACACTTTAAAGGGAACCGCTACGAGGTGCTTGGCGTGGTTAAGCACAGCGAAACCCAAGAAGACCACGTGCTTTATAAAGCGCTGTATGGCGAAGGTGGTTTGTGGATTAGGCCATTGGATATGTTTGTAGAAACCATCGAGCGTGAAGGTAAGCGCTTTAAACGATTTCAGTTTATTGAAGACAGTTTGCAGTAAGTTTTAGCGACTATACTTGGCGGCAGCGTTTACTTGCTTCACGGTGATGGCTGAGCCACTGATGAACGCTCTGTCGCTGCCAATTTCTATCAGTCGAGGTTTTCTGCCTGATCCTGAAAACGGTTTGATGGTGGTGATCTGAACCCCGGCTCTGATCAGTGCCATGGCCACGTACTTCACCTCTTGAAGGCTGACCTGCTCGCCAAACCAGATGGCATTGGTTTTATCCTTATCAAGAGTGGCTTTGCCTTGGGCTACCGTTAGGCCCTTTGCCGTAAGGCTAGCCAGTACCGTTTGGTTATCGATCTCTTTTACGTAATATTTGATTTGCGTGGTGGTATTGGTGGGAATATCGGCGGCGTAAATTTCCATCGATTCATTGGCTAAGACAGCCTGTTTTAAAGATACGGTACTCACCGATGAGGGGTTTATCAGCCAGTTATCGAGCTTGCTAATGATGGCTTCAAGACTCAGTCCGGTGTCTTGTTTAAACTTAGCCAATAACTCCAATAAATTTGTATTTTGCCCGCGCAGCGTTGAACTGATGGTTTTTTGCGCTTTGGTTTCGTCAGTTGCAGCCATGTTGGAGCTAATGCCCAGGTAACATACCGCAACAAGTGCTAGCACCAACGTGCCGCTGAGCAGCCTTTGATATTTGGCATCGTGGCCCATCATTAAAGAAATTAATCCAATGAACAGTGCCAGTACTGGTGCAGCCATGCTTTCAAATCCCACTGAACGGTCCTTTTGATCTGTTAGGTGATGCAACTAAAAAAGAGGCTAATCAAGTTTGATGATTATACGTTTCATACATAGCCTTCACCAGAACGATACCCCAACGTACGCACACTCAGCCAACGTATGTTGTAATAAATTGCATGATGGTTGGTAACGCGGGTTGGTAAAGCTAAGCATGTACCATGAGCAACATAAACCGCACTTTTGCATAGAAAGGGCGAATAAGAAATTGAGCCATTTCAGAGCGTGTGCGCACCACGGAGGTGGTATGAGAGTAGGTATATTAGTGCTAGCACTGGGTTTTTCGGCCAATGTTTATTGCGATAAAATGGCAAGATATTGAAGGGGTTTTTGCGCTAACCAGAGCTGGCATGGTGAGCAAAGCACAAGATTCGCATTATAGAATTCAGCTAAGCGGCAACAGCGCTAAAAGCGTGTACGAGGCGATGAAGGTTACGCCGGTAACCAGATGACTGCAGCGGTGCGTTGGCCAAGTCAGTAGGGGCGATGCATTGCTTGTATTTTAAAACCGCCAGTCGTTATGACTGCAATTTTTCAATGAACATTGCCCAGCAAAAAATTGAATACGGTGTGTCGTGCTAACGCCCCAAAGGTGTTACTTGGCAATCAACACAGGTATGTCACTTTGGCGAACCATATTGGTTGTGTGACTTCCAACAAAAAGCTGGTGCAGGCGTGAGTGACCGTAGGCCCCCATCACCAGCAGCTCTATCGAATGTTCTTGTATATAGGTGTTTAGAGCGGTTTGAATATTACCTTCAACCACCTCGGCGCGCACGTCAAAGCCGGCATTGGTAAGTTTTTCGGCGGCTTTATCTAAGGCTGGCTGTCGCTCTTTGTTGTTGTTTTTAACCGAAATAATGTGGCAGTCAAGGCTCTTTAACAGCGCGCTACTAATCAGTTCGTCAATTGCTTTTTCGGTAACTTCACGGCCGTCATAGGCAATCAGAAAGCGCGTAGGTTTGGTGAAGTTTTCTGGCACGATCAAAATAGGTTTGCGTGAAGTACGAATCACGCTTTCAATTTGGCTGCCAATAGCTAATTTTTTGCTGCGCTGGGACTCGCCACGTTGCCCGATGACAACCATGGTCATATCGTCGCTAATGTCGATTAATGATTCCGACAACGTCCCGTGACGCTGCGTAATAGCGACATGCTCTATGCCTTGGTCCGCAGCGCGCTGGCGCGCATCTTCAAGCATGTGTTTGCCTGCTTCTAGGGCCAGTTTTGCATGTTTTTCTTCCAAGTTAACCAGCTCTTTAAGTAGCTTTCGGCGACCTTCAGGCACAATATTGCCAGACAGGTTTGCGCTGGAGTGCGGTTCGCCTTTATCTAATACGTGGAGCATTTGCAGCGGAGCGCTTAGACGCTGACTTACCCATATGCCCGCATCCGATACAGCATCCGCAAGGTTTGATCCATCAATGCAAGTTACGATATTAGCCACGTATTTCTCCTTAGTGTGATTCGAGCAGTTGTTCAACGTGATCAGGTTTGTCGTGCACTCCAAAGCCATCAACAATAGTAGCCGTGGCTTCGTTCATGCCAATGACATCGACTACTGCGCCTTCACGGCGAAATTTAAGCACTACTTTGTCTAGCGCAGCAACTGCGGTGATGTCCCAAAAATGAGCATGGCTGACATCAATAGTGACCTCTTCTAATACTTCTAAAAAGTCGAAGGAATCAATGAACTGCTCCGACGATGCAAAAAATACTTGGCCCACTACGCGGTAAGTACGGGTGCAGTCTTTTTCACCTTGAATGCTTTTAACGGCCATGTAGCGGCCAATTTTATTGGCAAAAAACAGTGCGGCTAGCAATACGCCAACCAGCACACCCAGGGCTAAGTTATGGGTGAAGACTACTACAACTACCGTAGATATCATCACAATGTTGCTGGAAAGCGGGCTTTTATTCAGGTCGATAATGGATGTCCACGAGAAGGTTCCGATCGAAACCATGATCATAACGGCCACCAGTGCCGCCATGGGTATTTGGCTGATCCAGTCGTCGAGAAACACCACCATGATAATTAAAAATAACCCGGCAATGAGCGTAGATAGACGCCCGCGACCACCGGATTTAACGTTAATCACAGATTGGCCAATCATCGCGCAACCGGCCATGCCACCCATTAAACCAGCACCGATGTTAGCAATGCCTTGGCCTTTGCACTCGCGGTTTTTGTCGCTTGTGGTGTCGGTTAAATCATCGACAATACTGGCGGTCATCATAGATTCAAGTAAACCAACTATCGCCAAGGCTAGCGCGTAGGGCAATACGATGAACAGTGTTTCTAGCGTAAGAGGTACATCAGGCCATAGGAAAATAGGCAGCGTGTCCGGTAGCTCACCCATGTCGCCAACGGTGCGAATATCAACCCCAAAGAATATCGCGATAGCCGTCATTGAAAGAATGCATATCAGCGGCGAAGGCAGTGCTTTGCCTACTACAGGCAACAATGGAAATAGGTAAATAACGCCCAATCCGGCAGCGGTCATGGCATAGACATGCCAAGTTACATTGGTGAGTTCAGGCAGCTGCGCCATAAAAATAAGTATCGCGAGAGCATTTACAAACCCTGTGACCACCGAGCGCGATACGAAGCGCATTAGGCTGCCAAGGCGTAAATACCCAGCGCAAATTTGGAACACACCGGTGAGCAGCGTTGCCGCCAACAGGTATTCAAGGCCATGCTCTTTTACCAGCGTTACCATTAGTAGTGCCATGGCTCCAGTGGCAGCAGAAATCATTCCGGGACGGCCACCGGTGAATGCGATGACAACCGCAATACAAAACGATGCGTAAAGCCCTACTTTTGGGTCTACTCCAGCGATAATGGAGAAGGCAATCGCCTCTGGAATGAGTGCCAGTGCGACGACTAACCCGGCTAGGGTATCGCCTCTAATATTACCGAGCCAATCGTTTTTGGTAGAAGATAACAACATATTGTTTTACACAGTTAGTAAAGAGGAGGTGTGCCTTTAGGCGCTGCGCGCAAGGGCTCATTCACTCGTGAAATAGTATTTGATGCTACGTTGAAGCCACGCAAAAAGTTTACTTTTACGAACCAAGCGTAGTTCATCAAAGGGGTTTTGGCAGATGATAGCGTTGCCAACATCAGGCATGGTTGCCATCAATCTGGATGGTTTGCGGGATTTGTTCGCTCATAAATGAGACAGCAAAGCCGCGCGAATTTTACCGGAGCGTTTGCGAAACCACAATCACTGGAATTTATCACCGCAACTAATCAGCAGTGCAGCAGGTTGGAAAGGACTTTACAGGTTAAGAATCACGGTGGCGTAGGCTAAAAGGCCAGGCGAAAGGCGTGGCCGAACCACAGAGGTATCAAATGCCTACAATAATACGCAGGGATGAAAAGCAGGCTAGTGACTAACTTAGTTCACTGATTTAGTCACTACATCTTTTAGTTTTGGTTTGGGATCATTTGCAGGTTCTAGCTTTTTAAGGCCCGACAAAATATGCATGCCTTTTAGTAAATTGAGCGCTTCATAAAGCTGGAAGTCTCGCTCGACCAGGCTTATTTTCACGGGCTTGGCTGATTTTTCTTTGGCGTTTTTGGTAAGTGTTGTGGGAGCGTTACTGGTGTCGGAATCTGAGTCGCTCTCAGTACTCGTACTGGTATTAGCATCAGCGGCTGGATTAGAGTTGGCCAAATGTCTAGTTAAGTCAGATTCCCGATAAGGGGTGAATTTACTGTCGATGGTTTTCACATCTGCCGGTGCAACAATGATGTCTGGTTCGATGCCTTGGGCCTGAATAGAGCGCCCTTTTGGGGTGTAATACAGCGCCGTAGTGAGCTTGACCGCTTTGTCGAGCCCCAGCGGGAAAATGGTCTGAACCGAGCCTTTACCAAAGCTGGCAGTGCCCATAATGACTGCGCGTTTATGGTCTTGTAGCGACCCCGCTACAATTTCTGATGCCGAGGCAGAGCCACCGTTAATCAATATCGCAACCGGTGTATATTGCGCCGGTGTGGTTTTAGTTGCTGAATAAACCTTCTTTGATGAAGGATCACGACCAGCAGTGTAGACAATCATGCCTTCTGAAATAAATGCATCCACAACACCAACCGCTGCGCTGAGTAGGCCCCCAGGGTTGTTTCTTAAATCCAACACGATACCTTTAAGGGGCGCTTCGGGCGGGCTGAGTTTGGCAAGCACCGCAAGCAAGTCTTTGGTGGTGCGGGTTTGAAACTGAGCAATACGAATATAAGCAAAGCCAGGGTCGAGTAGCTCACCTTTTACGCTTTGTATTTCAATAATGCCACGGGTAACGGTGATATCGATATTTTCGGTTTCGTTGCGAATAATGGTCAGGATGATATCGGTACCAATCTCACCGCGCATCATGTCGATACCTTCGTTTAGCTTCATACCTTTTACGGGTTTTCCATTGATTTTTACAATCAAATCGCCGGCTTCGATACCCGCTTTGGCAGCGGGTGTATCGTCAATTGGGGTGATCACGCGGATATAACTGTCTTCCAGGTCTATCTCGATGCCGAGCCCACCAAACTCACCCTGGGTGCCTACTTTTAGGTCTTCAAGGGACTCTGGGTCTAAATAAGAGGAGTGTGGGTCTAGTTCATGCAGCATGCCGATGATGGCATTTTCCAATAACTCGCTGTCCGAAATTGGGTTTACGTAGGCCTTTCTAATGTGGTCGAACACCTCTACAAACGTGCGTAATTCTTCCAGTGGCAGGGAGGTAAGTTGAGCCTGTGTTTTAAGCGTTTTTTCATCGTCGGAGTGTTTAGTTTGGGCCTGTTCGGCAAGCGCGAACGGCGAAACTAAAGAACACGTAATCAATAACGAGCCGAAAATATAAGCTGCTGGTTTTTTACCGATGATCAGTCCTAGCATAGAGATGTGCTCTTATTGGGTGCCGACAGCGCTATGCTGACAGAGTTAACAGGGTGCTGAATTAACACAGTTCTGATGAGGCAACTTGGACAGCTGTTGATCCAAAATGATCCATCGTTTTTTGTTCAACGACCCGAAGAACACCATAATTCAGGGTTCAACGGATTACCATCTTTTCTGATTTCAAAATAGAGCGCCGATAATTCCTGCCCGCCGGTCATGCCAACCGTTGCGATGAGCTCACCCGCGGTCACCCAGTCGCCTTCTTCGCGCAGCAGTGTTTGGTTGTGTGCGTAAATGCTCATGTAATGTTGGTTGTGCTCAACCACAATGAGTAGCCCGTGGCCGCGTAACCAGCCCGAAAAAATAACCTGGCCGTGGTGAATAGAGCGTACATCAGCGCCTTGCTTGGCGTTTAGCGTTACGCCTTTCCAGCGCAAATTACTGGGTTTTTGCTTGCTTCCATAGCGTCGAGTAATGGTGCCGTTAGTGGGCCACGCAAGCGTTCCTTTAGCGGTAGGGAATGATTGCGAGAACCCTGCTGCGGCCAAGTCGGCGGTAGTTTTGGCAAGCGTGGTTAGCAGGCTTTGAAGGCGTTTCTGGTCAGCATCTAAGGTTCCAAGGCGCTGATTCCCTGAACGAATTTCTTGGTTGAGCTTTGCTACAAGGGTTTTACGATGAGCTGACTTTTCAGCAAGGCTTTGATGTTGCTGAGTAAGGCTGCGCTGTTTGTTGGCTAGCAAGCCTGCTTCGGTTTGTATGTGCTGCTGCAGCTCTTTGAGCGCAACAATACTGGCTTGATATTTCTCAATTTGCTGCAGCCGCGCGCGGTTAAAATAGCCGTAGTAGCGGCTTAAGCGCGACATTTTTTGAGGCTCTTGCTCGCTAAATAGCTGTTTGATATACGGCTCTTGGCCCATTTTGTAATGCTGCGCGAGCTGTTTTTCGATGAGTTTTTTTTGCAGGGTTTGATTGAATACTAATTGTGTTTTTTGGACTTCGAATTTTCGTAGTTTGGATTGGCTTGTGCGGACTTGTTTGCGGTTTTTAGCGATGGCAGTTTCAAGCGTGCCCATCGCTACTTCAACTTGTTGCAGCGATGCAACCAGCCCTGCACGTTTCCCCTTAAATTGGTTAAGACGTTTTTTGACCTGTCGTATTTCGGCTTTTAATGCCTTCAGTTTGCGCTGATCGCTTTGGGTGTTGTTTGTATCGGCTGAGCTAGAGTTTGCCGCAAAGCTCGCAGGGCTGGCATGCACACCGCAAGCAAGGAGGACCAGCATTGCAACACAGCGCCAGCGGCCATAAGGGGGACGGGCGCTGGGTTTGAGGTTGGGCGCAGCGATACCTAAGCTTCCACTGGTTATTTGTCGTCGCTAAACAGTGAGCGGCCGGTCATTTCAGCGGGTTGAGCTAAGCCCAGCATCGCTAACATGGTGGGCGCTATGTCAGAAAGTTGCCCGGCGGTTTTACTGAATGTTCGTGCTTTGGCGGTGGTTGCTTGCTCGTTTTCGCCAATCCCACCAATATAAAGCAGTGGCACCGGCCCGGTGGTGTGCGCCGTGTGTGGCTGCCCCGTGTTTGGGTCAAACATCTGCTCGACGTTACCGTGATCTGCGGTAATCAGTGATTCTCCGCCGGCTTCTATGGTTGCTTGCTCTATTCGTGCAAGGCATTGGTCGATGGTTTCAACTGCAATTTTTGCAGCATCCATATTGCCCGTGTGGCCAACCATATCGCCGTTGGGATAGTTGCAAATAATCACATCAAATTGCCCGCCGGTAATGGCTTCGACCAGCCGGTCGGTGAGTTCCGGTGCGCTCATTTCAGGTTGCAGGTCATAGGTTGCAACATCTGGTGAGGGGATCAAAATACGTTCCTCCCCATTGAATGGTTGCTCTCGTCCACCATTAAAAAAGAAGGTCACGTGGGCATATTTTTCTGTTTCAGAAATACGCAATTGGGTTTTGCCTGACTCGGCTAAATACTCGCCCAAAATTTGCTGCAGCTCTACTGGTGGGAAAGCACTGGGCAGGTCAATATCTGCGGCATATTGGGTTAGCATCACAAAGCCGCCGAGGGTTGGCGTGACCTTGCGGGTGAAGTCTTGAAACTCAGGGTTGCTAATAGCACGGGTGATTTCGCGGGCGCGGTCAGCGCGAAAATTCATGAAAATCAGGTGGTCTCCGTCATCAATGGATGGGACTGATGCGGCGTTTAAAATAACGCTGGGCTGTACGAATTCGTCGTTTTCATCCCGTGCGTATGCAGCGTTTAATGCGTCTGTGGCGCAGGCATACTGAAACTCACTGTCGCCAGCAACTATGAGATTGTATGCGCGTTCGACACGATCCCAGCGGTTGTCGCGGTCCATGGCGTAATAACGCCCGCAGAGGCTAGCAATTTGGTACCCCGGGTATTGGCTCAGAACCGCTTCAAGCTTTTCGATAGAGGCCAGGGCGCTACGCGGTGGAGTATCGCGGCCGTCCATAAATGCGTGGATATTTAGTTTTTTAACACCTAATTGGTGTGCCATCTTAATGATTGCGAATATATGTTCTTCGTGGCTGTGTACGCCGCCAGGAGAAAGCAGGCCCATTATGTGCGCTGTGCTGCCAGAGTCAGCCGCGGCTTTCAGTGCTTTTACCAGTGCGGGGTTGGTATAAAAATCGCCGTCTTCGATAGCCTTGCTGATGCGGGTGAAATCTTGATAAACAATACGCCCTGCGCCTAGGTTCATGTGGCCAACTTCTGAGTTGCCCATTTGGCCGTCGGGCAAGCCGACCGCCATGCCTGATGTCGAGATCAAGGTATTGGGGGATTGGGCGATAAGCCGGTCCCAAACTGGGGTGTTAGCCAGCTCAATGGCATTTGAAGAAGAGGTTTCACTGTGGCCCCAACCATCGAGAATAATCAAGCTAAGGGGTTTGCGAGCATGGGGCATGAATAACAACCTGGGTACATTTGGGTGAGGGGCGTCGAAATTACTAAACAGTAACCTTCGGTACACCGCGGGCTTGTGGCAATCAGTGGGGTTTGAGGCGCTTGAACGAGCGGCTTAAACATTCCGTTAAAGCGGTGATTTTAGCCTGATCCGGCGCGTTTCGCTATGCTGCTTGTTATGGCTATATCGCAATTCGATTCGTGGCTATGCTGGGCAATCAGATGATGTGTATAATCGGCCTTCGTTTTAATCGGGCGCTTCTTAATCAAGTCACTCTTTCAGGGGGCTGGCTAGCTAAAAGGTATGCGCCCAGGCTGGAAATCAAAAATCATGTTGTATCAAATGTATGAATTCGTCGGTAACCATTGGTCCTTAGTGGGCGCGTTTTTGATGGTGCTGGCAATGTTTATCTATAGCGAACAAAGAAAAAAAGGCCAAAGTATCAATACTGCGGAATTATCGCGGTTGGTGAATAAAGAAGACGCGATAGTCATAGATTTACGCGATTCTGGCGAATTTCGTAAAGGCCACATCGTTGACTCAAAAAACATCCCAAATGCCAAACTTACAGAACGGCTGAGCGAACTTGAGTCACATAAAGATAAACCGATAATTTTGGTTTGCCCCATGGGGCAGCTCTCCGGTACTGCAGGCGGCGTACTGCTAAAAGCTGGGTTTACTCAGGTATTGAGGCTTGCTGGCGGTATTGGTACATGGCGTGGCGAAAACCTGCCATTGGTGAAATAGATGAGTGCAGTTAACGCCGCACGGGTTCAAATATATACCACGCGTTTTTGCCCATTCTGCGTGATGGCAAAACGTTTGCTCGACGACAAAGGCGCTACTTTCAAAGAGATAGCAGTTGATAACCGGCCTGACCTCAGAGCCAAAATGACCAAGAAAAGTGGCGCGACGAGCGTGCCTCAAATATGGATTGGCGATCATCACGTTGGCGGTTGCGACGAATTATATAGTTTGAATTCAGCAGGCGAATTGGATCAGCTTCTGTTTGCCAACTAAACTTGATTTGAACTTCTGATCTAACTGGCCTGGCGCGACGCGCTAAATGGTCTTTGTAAATTCACGAATTAATGTAAGGAATGTGGTATGGCTACACAAGCGGACGCTGTCCAGAATCGATTTGGTATTCAAAAACTATATGTGAAAGATGTCTCGTTTGAATCTCCAGGTTCGCCAGAAATTTTCCGGCAGCAATGGAAGCCAGATATCCAAATGGAAATGAACGCCGCCAACGCCAAAGTTGACGAGCATCTGTTTGAAATTGTGTTAACCATTACCATTACCGCAAAGATAGAAGAAGAAACCGCTTTCCTAGTGGAGATTCAGCAAGCCGGTATATTTGAAATTCAAAGCGATTCAGATGAAGAAATGAAACGGGCGATGGGTAGTTTTTGCCCAAACATTCTGTTTCCTTATGCACGTGAAGCCATAGATAGCTTGGTCACGCGTGGTGGCTTCCCACCGCTGATGTTAGCGCCCGTTAACTTTGATGCGTTGTTTGTGCAGGCTCAGCAAGAAGCAGAAGCCGGTGACACGCCCGATGCAGCACCTGCTCCAGCATCGCCAACCGAGCACTAATCCTTTTGCGAGAATAAGAATTTGTTTAGGTAGCCGTTAGTTGTGGTCGTGAAGTATTTGGGCTGCGACTAACAAAATTGTAAAGAGTAATATCCGGTGGTTTTTTCAGATTGAATGTCGATTTTCTTCAGGATAATAATTCCTTTAAACAGATCGTTGACATATCAATTGAGTTCTGTAAAATGCGTCGCTCTTGGCACGGGGTGAATAGCTCAGCTGGGAGAGCATCGCCCTTACAAGGCGAGGGTCGGGGGTTCGATCCCCTCTTCACCCACCATGCTGTCAAGTGATGTTTGTAGTACAACGGAGCGGTAGTTCAGTTGGTTAGAATACCGGCCTGTCACGCCGGGGGTCGCGGGTTCGAGTCCCGTCCGCTCCGCCAACTACATCACTAGGTTACGTCACATTCCGTCCATTTTGGACGGGATTTGGACGGCTTTAGTTCCAGCAATACTTCTTGTTTTAAACCCTCGTAATACAATCCTTCAGTTCGACCTTTTTAAGACTTTGTCTTAATCCGTGCTTATAAATTTGAGCCTAGATCCGTCTCTAAATTATTATATTTTTTGGATTACTGAACTGCGAGACTTCGCTGTTATTTAACCGTGCCATTTCTTCACGCAGGCCTGCGTGAAGCCACGGTTAACCCACTCATTTATAAGTCGCTTACGCTGTTCGAGCGATTGAGGCTAGTTAGACCTCATTAGGTCTTTTAGATTGTGCTGATGGGCTTTCTGCGTCTTGGTCACGCGGAATTACTTTTTTGTGGATCGCCAGCAGGCCTATAAGCCCTATGGCGAATAATGACAGGGTAAAGGGCTCGGGTATTTTTTCTGAGCGGTTTGCTGGAGCTGTGTTGCGCACCAGAAGAGTGGAAAAACGCCGAGATTTTGAATCTCTGTATTTATTAAAGCTACGGGTACGCCCCGCTACTTTGGCGATATCACCGCGCCACCAATGGTAGGGGCTGCTGAAACGAGAATAGTCGACATCACGCGCGTAGGCATAAGACAACCTTCCTCTGGTGTCTTCAAACAACCCAATTGAATAAGTTGATCTGTAAATTAGGGAACTATGACTAGTGTTGTAGCCAATGATGTCGAGCATGGGCTCATGTACGGATTTTCCGCGGCGGCCTTTGTCGTTATAACGTGCGTAGCTATTGCCAGTGGCATGCTGGCTGTCTATATCTGAACCCCTGCCACCAAAAACGTGATCCCACATGGTTAATACTTGGCTTTGGGTGGCTAGACTCCACTGCTCATATAACCCGCCGACCTCAGTCATACTGACCACTTGATTGTAGGTGTAGCGATTGTTCACGCCAAAATCCATCCATTCCAAATGCTCAGCCTGGTCGATAAACGAACGGTTCGTGGTGTCAATAATGGTGGCATTTGCGTTAGAACAGCTCAGTACAAGCAATGCAGCACTAATATATTTTTTCATATCGAATCGGTATCAAAGGGCTTTGCATCAATTTGGAGGCCAAACGTAAATTAGACGGTTGGTCACTAATTATTTTTATCAGTTTAATTGTAGAAGCCGTGAATGAAGTCGACTTTCGGGTTAGCTAGCTATGTGACGAACCGCTCATGTTGGCTAATAAACTTGCAGCGTTAGACCGAACGAGCAAAGCAGCTGCAGCTTTAACTCGCTGTAAGAGCCGTCAATTTAACGATGCATAAGTAATATCCTGGATTTGGACACGTTCCGGCGGCGAGGGTTGAGTACGGATGAGGTGGATGAAACCATGCAAATAATGCAGGTGCATTGATGTGGGATGAGTTGCGGGGCATCATAGCAGCCAAAATAGTTGCCAAGTATTAACAGCAAAATAATGAAAAGGAGAATTTCATGGGCGAACAGCAATCAAAAAACAGCAATAACGATTTCGATGTCATTGTTGTTGGGGCGGGCTTTGGCGGCATGTACATGCTGCATAAACTGCGTGAACAAGGTTTTTCAGCCAAGGTCATTGAAGCTGGAGATGGTGTCGGCGGTACATGGTATTGGAACCGTTACCCGGGCGCTCGCTGCGATATCGAGAGCTTAGATTATCAATTTGGGTTTTCAGATGAAATCCAGCGTGGCTGGAGCTGGACCGAACGCTTTTCTGCGCAGCCCGAAATTCTTCGATATGCCCAATGGGTTTCAGAAAAACTCGACCTGCTAAAAGATATCCAATTCAAAACCCGTGTGATTCAAACCAATTTTAATGAGCAAAAAAACAATTGGTCGATAGAAACGGATACCGGCGAAACCTATACCGGAAAGTACTGCGTGATGGCAACCGGCTGCTTGTCGATGCCAAGAGCACCAGATTTTGACGGGCTTGATAGCTTCAAAGGCAATGTTTACTTCACGGCTCAATGGCCCCATGAAGAGGTCGATTTCAGCGGCCAAACTGTCGCCGTAATTGGTACCGGTTCATCGGGTATTCAGTCGATCCCTATTTTTGCTTCGCAAGCAGACCACGTAACGGTGTTTCAGCGTACCCCAAACTTTAGTTTGCCAGCGTACAACAAACCGCTAGAAGCAGGTGCTGCCGAAGCGCACAAAGACAAGTTTATGGCCCTGCGCCGTGAAGCCCGTGAAGTGGGTGTTGGCTTTGGCAACGCAGCAGAAGCAAAACCCGCTGCTCAGTACAACAAAGAAGAGGCGGCATCGCACCTTGAAGAGGTGTGGAAAGTAGGTGGCCTTGGAGTGCTCAGTGCATTTAGCGACATGGTACTAAGCAACGAATCAAACGATGTAGCGGCAGAATTTATCCGAGATAAAATTCGCGGTATGGTCGATGACCCAGTTATAGCAGAAAAACTTGCCCCTAAAAGCTACCCATTAGGCACCAAACGGCCCTGTGTGGACACCGGCTATTTTGACGTTTACAACCGTGACAATGTTTCTTTGATAGATATCAATGACGATGCTATTGAATCAATCACTGCGACAGGGATTAAAACCGCCGGCAACGAATATACGGTCGATAACATTGTTTTTGCAACCGGCTTTGATGCCATGACCGGCGCGCTGCTTAAAATGGATATTCGTGGCCGTGATGGCTATACCTTGAACCAAAAATGGGAAGAGGGCGCACGCACCTACTTGGGTTTATCTATGGCGGGCTTTCCAAACCTGTTTACTGTTACAGGCCCGGGCAGCCCATCTGTATTGTCGAATATGATTGTATCGATCGAGCAGCATGTGGAATGGATTGTTGATTGCCTTAAACATATGCGCGAAAACAATATTGATAGCATTGAAGCGGATACCCAAGCTGAAAGCGATTGGGTTGCACACGTTAATCAACTTGCAGATCTGACGCTGTTCCCGCAGGCGAACTCTTGGTATATCGGCGCAAATATTCCCGGTAAACCACGAGTCTTTATGCCGTACATTGGCGGCGTAGGTGCTTATGCTCAAAAATGTAATCAAGTCGCTGCAGATGGCTACGATGGTTTCAAATTTTCAGAGGTGAGCTAGTGCAGCAAAAGTTTTTAGTTAATTAGCGCTACAACTAACGCTGCAACTAGTAGGCGGTAATTTCGGTTTATGAATCGAGATTACCGCTTTTTTTATGCCGGGTAATCTAACCAATAACGGTTTGTATAAGGGATTGTTGGTTAGGTTCTTAAGCCCCTTAACAAAGGTAGGTTTTTTCGGTTGCGATAGGTAAGAGAAAGAAGAATACAGTGTTTAAGCGCTTCAACAGGGATTGGGTTTTTATCATAAAAAATAATTGCACGGTTGCTCTCAAAATTAAATTCTTCACAATAAAGTTCGCGGAAGGTGCCGCCGAACTTGGTTTTACAATTGAAATAAATTGCTACTTGATCAGGGTTGGATTTAACCCGGTTAATTCGGATTGTACTGCCTTTTCTAGCCAGGTAGTTGGGCTCACGCCACTTGAGTGTTTCTTCAATCGTACCAATCTCGTTTTCAAATGCGGTTTCTAAAATTAACTGACGCAGGTACAGCAACCTAATGCGGATCGGTTCGGGTTGAGCATCAAATACTGTTTGTACATTAGGCTGAATTGCAGCGCTCATCAAAAACCTGCAATTAATTTTGGCATTCCAAAGCTCCACTACTAGATTGGTTTTTGGGTTTCTTGGATTTCTCAGTAACTTCAACCAGTGTCATCATGCCCAGTGCCGAATGTTCAAGAAGGTGGCAATGCAGCATCCATTTCCCTAGGTCCACCGGCACTACACCAATTTCTATCGAGCCATCGTAATCTAGCAGCGCGGTGTCTCTGAAAAATGGCTCGTTCACCTGTACACCGTTGCGGCTAAGTACTTTGAAAAACATGCCATGAAGATGGATTGGATGATACAACCCGGTGCCGTTGGTAAAACGTAAATGGTAAAACTTACGGTGCTTTAACTGCGTAACTTCATGTTCGCCGTATCGTTTTTCATTAATAACAAAATGAACCGTAGGGCCGCCATTCCAAAGGAAACCAAAATTTATTTTGGTGCTGAAGTCATAGCTGTAATCAATGGGGAGTTGGTGGGCAGAAGACCAATTAGGCATCCGCTCGTGTTTGGGTATATCAAAACTCTTTGGGGTTTGTGTTTGCCCAACAATGTTGATCGTTGCGAGTGTTTCAAGCCCGGTAGATACATTGCCGCGGGCTTCGCGGTGAAAGAACGTATTTACAATAGGTATACGTTTTATATTTCCAGTGGGAACCGTAAGGTCTATATCAATACGGTTCCCCGGAGCTATTTCAAAACCGTTTATCTGCAAAGGTAGCGCCGTTAAATTACCATCTACTGCAAAAATAACCCCTTCTTTATTGCTTACCGCAGCACCGAAGTCCAATTTATAATTACGCGCATTAGATGCATTGATGATGCGAATTCGAATGCGTTCACCGGCTTTAGCTTCGAAGGCTGGTTTGTTTTTTCCGTTGATGGTCAGTACGTTTCCAAGCCTTCCGCCGGTATCTAAATCTCTAACACCAAAACTATCTTCAACTGCGCCTTGGCTTGTGAGCAACCAATCATCGAGTACCCAAACCCATTCTTGGTCGTACACTGGGTCATCTATTGATTCGACGATGAGCACGCCGTAAAGCCCTCGTTCAACTTGCTCGTGGGATCTCATATGTGGGTGGAACCAATAGGTACCAGCATCTAATGCTTGGAATTGGTACACAAAAGTACCACCGGGGGCTACCGGTGCTTGGGTGACACCGGGTACGCCGTCCATTGCGTTGGGTACGCGCATACCGTGCCAATGAGTGGTGGTTGGCTCCGGCAAATTATTGCGAAAGGTGATTTTTACTTGGTCGCCTTGTTGAACCCGCAAAACTGGGCCGGGTACTTTTTTATTGTATGACCAAAGAGTGGTGGGTTTGGCCCCAGCAATAGTAAGTTTAGATACGCTGGCGTTTAGCTCGAAAGATTTAACCGCGCCGGTGTTAGGAGTTTGCCCAAGAAAGTGTTCATAGGTTAATACCTTGTTTGGGTCTCGTTGTGCCAGAGCGCTGGTACTTATTGATATGCAGAACAACGCGTATAAATACACGCATAATACGCGGTTAAACATCTGCCGGGGATAATTGGTCATAAGGTAAAGATTCATTTATTTGGTTCTGTTGCGCTGGGTGATTACATGGGAGGTGGTCATGTTACAGGGGGTGGCTTAAGCAAATGGTACTACAGCGGTGTTGCCATATTACCATTGATGTTAATTACAACTGTTCGGATAGAAACATCATGCGTCAATTTCTAAGCTAAATCGCCGCCATTGTTATCGTATGGCATCACGCTCGTTGGGTTTGATTCAGGTGTAGCGATGCTTGTGCTTTGTCTCGCCACCATCATCCAGTAGAATTGGCAGCATTGTTTGCTGTGCTTCATTTGTTCACTGCGTGAGAATTTTGGTTTATGTCTATTCTACAAACCGGCGGGCCGGTTAATCACCCATCACTTAATTGGTCAGACCGCGTTTATGTGGTGTTGGCCATGGTATTTGTAACCCTGTTGGTATTGACCAATATCATCGGCCAAAAGCTATTTGTTTGGTTTGGTTTCACCCTAACCGCAGGCCTTATCACTTATCCGCTAACGTTTTTAGTTACAGACATCGTGTCAGAAATTTACGGTAAACGACGAGCCGACCGCATGGTAGTCATGGGCTTTGGCATGACCTTGCTGATGCTGGTAATCGTGCAAATATCCATTGCGTTACCCGCTTCGCCAATTTGGGGCTCAGCTATAGCCACTGATCTTAAAGACGGTGCAGCCATGCAAAACGCTTGGTTAGGCAGCTTTGGTGTGGGTTGGTGGTTAGTGACGGGCTCCATGTGTGCGTATTTGGTAGCGCAGCTGTGCGACAACTACCTGTTCCATTTTTTCCGCCGCCTTACCAACGGCAAACACCTTTGGCTGCGTAACAATGGCTCTACCATGGTGTCGCAATTATTGGATACCTTCATCGTAAACTCCTTCTTGTTTTACGGCGCATTTGGTTGGGGTTTTGTGCAAGGCCTTGAAGTTATGGCGGTGATTTATCTATTCAAAATTGCGATAGCTGCAGCAGATACACCCCTTTGCTACCTGGGTATTTGGAGTACACGTAATTTCATTGCCCGAATGAGCGTCAAACAAACGGATGCCGAGAAAGGCAGTAATGCCGAATGATTCGCAATGTAATTTTTGATTGGTCTGGCACGCTCGGCAACGACGAACACCTCACCTTAGAGGTGACCAACGACGTGCTTAATCATTATGGTGCAAAGTCTATTGACCTTGAAACCTACAAGCGTGAATTTGCCATACCGGTAGAGAAATTTTACCACCGGCATACCGGCCCAGTTCCACGTAATGAATTAGACGAGCTATTCTTTAGCCGTTTTAAAATACGGCAGTTTGAAACCGAACTATTTAAAGACGCCAAGTTTTTACTGGAGCTACTAAAATTTCGGGGTTTAAATGCAGCAATTTTGTCAACCATGGACCATGGCGTGCTAGAACCTTTGGTGCAACATCATAAGCTCGATGAGCTACTTGAAGTAGTGGTGGGTAACGCCGCAGATAAACTCCCGGTGCTAAAAAAACTGATTGAAACTCAAGGTTGGAATGCCGACGAAACACTGTATATAGGCGATACCCCACACGATTTAGAAGCCGCACATTTTGCTGGCTGCCGAGCAGGCGCAGCATTGTACGGTTATTCAAGCGAAGCCAAAATGATGCCGGGCCGGCCCGATGCGGCATTTCATAATATTTCAGATATCGTTACCTATCTTGACCGAGACCACCTAATAGCCACAGAAAAGAAAGTGATTGCCACTGTGGGTGGTTTGATTGTTAACGATGATAACCAACTGTTGCTGGTCAAAACCCGCAAATGGTCGGATAAATACGGTTTGCCCGGTGGTAAAATTGACTACGGCGAAACCATGGAGCAGGCCTATTATCGGGAGATTAAAGAAGAGACCGGTATCGAGCTTGATAACGCTACTTGGTTGATTGCACAAGACAGCATAGAAAGTGACGAGTTTCACAAACCTAGGCACTTTATTTTGATAAATTATTTTTCACGTATTAAAGGCCCCGTTAAGCTTCAAAAAAATTATGAATCTCGTAGCATTGGTTGGCACAGTTATGAAGCATGCATTGAACTAAACCTCAATGTGCCTACCCGAGAAGCAGTCAATATGTCTCGTAATAAGGGTTATTTGTAACTTTAATTGATCAGAAAAAAACTTAAAGTCATTTTGTAAGTGTATGTATAAATTGATTAAAACGAATTTGAAACAATAGGAATCATTATGATTGGCACCGTGCTCATAGACCGGCTCGAACTTGAATGCATTATTGGTATTTTGCCGGCAGAAAGAATTACCCCGCAGCCGTTATTTATAGACGTTGAAATGGATTGCGACTTTACCGCAGCAGCGGCCAGCGAACATGTATCTGACACCGTAAATTACGCAGAAATTGCCACCTTGTTGGAAGAACTGGTTCATAAAAAAGCCTATCAATTGGTTGAAACTTTAGTGGCACAAGCCTGCGATCTTATTTTAGAAACCGAACCACGGGTTCAGCGCGTAGTGGTAACCACGCGTAAACCCAACGCGGTAGATAACGCAGATGCAGTGGGCGCAAGAATGGAAAAACACCGACAACGCTAATGCGGCCACATATGCCACAACAGATGCCAGTTCAGATAAGCGCCAGGAAAATTAATGACTGATCAACCCAATATGCCAACCAATGACGGGCCAAACACAGACAAACCTTTAACCGGGCAAACCGCATTGGTCACAGGTGCAGCGTTGCGTACAGGTCGGTGTATTGCGTTATCGCTGGCGCAATCTGGCGCTGATTTGGTGATTCATTACAACCAAAACGAAACAGCCGCACAGGAACTAGCCACTGAAATAAAGTCATTGGGGGTTCAAGCAACCTGCATGAGCGCTGATTTTAGCGATCCGGGAGCCGCTCAAGCCTTAGGCGAACGAGTCATCGAGCAAATCGGTAAGCTCGATATCATCGTCAACAATGTTGGGGTGTACCCGGTTTCGGGAACCCTTGAGTTATCGCTAGAGCAGTTTCAACACACGCTGTGCGCCAACCTTACATCGCCCTACGCGCTTATTCGTAGCTGTTTACCGCTGCTGCTTAAAAGCCAGAACGCTAATATCATTAACATTGGCTATGCCGGCACCGAGCTGTTGGCCGCTAATAGTTATGCCTCGACCTATCAAATCACCAAGACCGCTTTACTGCTGCTAACCAAAAATTTAGCGCAAGAATTTGGTAAATCCGGTATTCGGGCCAACATGGTAAGCCCTGGCCAATTAGATAACTCGGTAGATTTACCCGATAACATTGAACAAATTATCCCACTAGAGCGCCCGGGTATGCCGCAAGAAATTGCCGACACTATTTTGTTTTTACTGACCAAAGGTACCTATATTTCTGGCATTAATATTGATGTGGCAGGCGGATACAAACTAGGCCTTGCACGTAAATACCAAGACCAATAAATATCCAAAACTAATGCCATCATTAAGCCTGTTTAAGTTTTCTGTATCTTGTGTTCAAGCCAGTACGTTGCGGGTTTTGTGTGGCTTTTGTTGGTTGCTAATAAGCGTAAGTGCCACAGGCCAGTCATACATTAGCTTATCGATAGGGGCTGATGAACAAAACGCGAAGAGCCAATCTTTCGCGTATCAATACCGCACAGAATCCCGAACAGCCTTTACCGTTTATGGTAGCCAAAACGATGACGCGGTTCTAACCTCTGATTTAAGTAGCTCAACCATTGGCGGTGGTTTTTCTACCGCTGTGAATGAATTCGTGGATCTTGGGCTAAGCGTAGAGCGCTGGGGCAACAGCGGCGATTTCACCATCGAAACCGTTAATCTTCAGTTCACTGTGCAAGCCTCCCAGTGGAGCCTTTCTATCGAGCCGCGCCTACGCGAAATTAAAGTGATCACCGGCCGGTCTTTGCCGGTTTTGCGAACACTTGAAAATGGTATTTCCAGTACGGGTTTGTATGGCCGTATAAATTATGACGGCTTAGATTGGATGGGCGCTTCAGCGTTTTATTCAAAGGATCGGTACGACTGGGACGTTACCAATTTGGATTTAAGTACCCGACCTCGGTTATTTCAGATATTTTCGCCGGTAACCCTGAGCTTATCCCAAGGCCTTGAAGATCATAGTTATGGTTTAGACCTGAGCCTGTACCACTCGATAGGTTTATTGGGCCTTCAATGGAGCAGAAGCCGCTCTTTAGTGACGGGCAACAGTAGCAACGCATTGGTTGTTTATGGCTCGGTAGGGGTTGGCGATCATGCAGATGTGGGCGTTGACTTGGGTATGCAATCACCGGACAACGGCTCCGAACTGGCGTTTGGTAGTGTTAACCTGGGCTACAGTTGGTAAGCCACGCTCATGCAGGTGGCGAATGTAAGAGATCAATAAGCAATGAACGAACCAAACGAAACGAACGTAAATAGCGCGACTCGTGTAAATAGCGCAACCAATGTAAATAGCGCAACCAACGAGACCAAAGGCTTGTGGGTAAGCCCTAAAATTCAAATTCCAGCGCGTAATTTGAAGGTTCAATTTGTCCGGGCATCGGGGCCAGGTGGGCAAAATGTAAATAAAGTTTCCAGTAGTGTTCAGTTACGCTTCGACCTTGCCAATTGCTACACGCTACCGGAGCCAGTAAAAGAGCGTTTAAAAAAGCTGGCGGGTCAGCGTTATACCCGCAGTGGTCATATCTTGATTGAAGCACACCGCTACCGAGACCAAATAAAAAACCGCCGCGACGCCGAGCAGCGCTTAATTACCCTCATTCAACAAGCCGAACCTGAGCCCAAAATCCGCAAACCCACCCGCCAACCTTACCGAGTAAAGATGCAGCGCCTGCAAAACAAAAAGGCCCGCTCCAGCACTAAAAAGATGCGCGGTAAACCCGGTATGAGTGATTAATTGCGCAGCGCAAATAGCATGGCTTTAGCGCTGTATTACCCCATTAGGTATTCCTGTGCGTTAGCTCAACACCGCTGTGGCATGTTATTCTAGCGCCTGTATTTGTGTGATATCGGAGAAAAAATGACAGCTTCAGAACGTTACGACATCGTGATTGTAGGCGGCGGCATGGTGGGTTCAATGCTTGCAGCATTGATGGTCCAATCCAGCATTCGTATTGCAGTGATTGAATCTGTAACGCCCAAAGCCTTTGACCCAGATTCACTACCTGATTTACGCGTTTCTGCCTTCAGCCCAGCTTCTAAAAAAATGTTTGAGCAAGTGGGTGCATGGTCAAACATTGAAGCCATGCGGCACTGCCCGTACGCACATATGCGTGTGTGGGAAGAACCAGAAAACTTGCTGGTTAAAAAACTGTTATCCGGCCACGGCAACGAAACCCATTTTAAAGCTGAAGAAGTAGGCCAAAGCGCGCTGGGCTATATTGTTGAAAACAGAATACTGCAGTTAGCCCTGCAGCAAGTGCTTGAACAGTCTTCTAACGTTGACCTGCTGATGCCAGAAGAACTACAAAACCTAGAACGACAGGGCGATGAAGTTCAGCTGTATTTAAAAAGCGGTAAGCAGCTTACGGCAAGCCTAGTAGTGGGTGCAGATGGTGCGATATCGCAGGTGCGCAAAGCCATTAATATTGGCGTTCGTTCGCTAGATTACCCGCAGCATGCATTAATGGCACTGATGCAAATGGATGGCCCCCAGCAAGATGTAACCTGGCAACATTTTACCCCAACCGGGCCACAATCCTTTTTGCCATTACCGGATGTTAACGGCCAAAGTTATGGCGCAGCGGTCTGGTATCACACACCAGATCAAATTCAAAAACTGCAAAAAATGCCGCTGGATGAATTTCAAGATCAACTGCTCGATACCTTTCCAGAGCGCCTTGAAGGCGTTCAAAAAGTAATGGCCAAAGGCAGTTTTCCGCTCACGCGCCGTCATGCTCATAATTATGTGAAACCGGGTTTCGCTTTAGTTGGCGATGCCGCACATACCATTCACCCATTAGCGGGGCAAGGGGTCAATATTGGTATGCAAGATGTTGCAATGTTGGCGGAACAACTGCTCAAAGCACAAGATGCCAATGAACCGCTGGGTTCGATAAATGTATTGAAGATTTATGAGAAAAAACGAATTCAGGAAAACCGAAAAATGATCTGTGCAATGGAGTTTTTCTACCGAACATTTAGTAACGATAGTGCCCCCGCTGCGCTGATAAGAACCCTAGGGTTAGGTATTGCAGAGCGTGCTGGCCCCTTAAAAAAACAAGTTATTCGATACGCGATGGGTTTATAAATAACGCTGTAAATTGGCCTTTAAGCAACGTACTAATTAGTGCAGTAATTAATGCAATGAGCAATGCAGCAAACAGCGTAGTAAAAAAGTGAAGGGAGATTAAGGTTGTTAGATTAAGACCTTGGTAGCCCTTTTTTATGGCCTCCCAATTTCTTCCGCAATAAATTGTGCGTAGTTTACAAACCCTTCCACATGTCTTTTAAGGCTATTTTTTATCCCCCCATCAGATAAGTTCATATCTTGATCCAGCGCTTTATCAATACCACTAATCATCATTTCATGGCTTGGGTAAATATGAGAAAGGGTCTAGTCAAGCACCAACTTTAGGTGCGCCTGTGCACGTGCTCCGCCTACTGGGCTTACAGCCTGTGTGATAAATGAAACCGGCATGAATTTAAGCGGTGAGTTAAAAGCAGGCCTGGATGCCCAGTCAATCGCATTTTTAAGTACGGCGGGAATACTGTGATTGTATTCGGGTGTGCAAAACAAAATTCCATTTGCCGATTCTACTTGCAGCAAAAAATCTTGCACAATTTTTGGTTTGTGTTTATCAATGTCTTCACAATAAATAGGCAGTTTGTTAAGTGCGGGAACCTCCGTAAGGCGGTTGTCAAAGAACGGCCAAACTTCGGCTGTTGTTATGAAAACTACCGGACAACAATAAAAACTGCATTTACGCCTCGGCATTAAATTTGAGACTATCATCATGGGTTTACCGAAAATCTGATAGTTTGCTATGTTGGTTGTTGGTGGATTAAAGCGGGTGGAGTAATAAAGTAACGCTCTATGAGCGCAGGAATATTCGCTAAACCGACAGGTAATCATGGATACTCGACAAACCTTGAACGGTAGGTGTGTTCGAATGGAGGATATTTTATTTGGCGTTAGGCTAATTGGTCTGGGTTTGCGCAATAAAGAGGGCTCTCTCGATACTTGTAACCGCAGAACGCTTGGGTTGAAAGGCTTCGACCAGATGGCTATTCACATTAGCGATGACATGGTTAATCAGTGAATGCTCGTACACTTCACAGCAAAACGCACTGAATTTCTGATACAGCGTTGCGATTCCCTTCAAAGCTACATTTCCCGTCTACTATAAGAAGTAGCCATGTGGGTGTAGATTCCCCAATACAGGAGATGGGCCAAATGGGTAAAGGATGAATTTCGTTAGAAATTTGAAGATTCGGCAAAAGCTATCGATCATAGCGGTGGTCGGCGTGCTGGGTTTTGTGATGTTTCTCGCGCTTAATCAGCAAGTTGTGGAGGTTAACCAGCAACGACTAAACTCGGTGAGGTTGGTCTATTTCCCTGTGCTGGAACATGCTGATGCAGATATTGTGCGCCTAGACCGATTAAAGGTGCAGCTCTCTGATGCGCTCATTTTAGATGATGAAGATATACTCGAAGAAGCTAGGGAAACAGGATTGTCCATCCTGGATAGCCAGCAGAAAATGCAGCAATTAGACAACACGGCATTAGCCGAAATCGAAGAACTTAATGTACTGTTTGTAAACTATTCCGAACATGCTTACGGTGTGATTCAAAGTATATTGGATGGCGAGGTCGCGCTTCAGGGCGGCGGCATCGAAAAGTTTAAAGAGATGAATCGCCGCCTGGAGTTTTATTCAGTCGCGCTAATAGAATACAGAAAAGGTCGATATACGCTGTTCAGCAGCGCGCTTACCGAAGCGGGAGACTCCGCTCAAGATGTCATCATTACCGGAGTTTATGCGGCATTGGTGATGGTCGTGTTGCTATTGCTGACCATCTTTCTGATCTCCAACCTGATCACTCGTGATTTGGGTAAAGTGACCGCATCGCTAAACGAGCTGGCTGCCGGCGGCGGCGACCTCACGCAGCTTTTGGATGATTCAAGCAACGATGAAATTGGTGATGTTATCCGCGCGTTTAACGAGTTTGTGAGTAATGTCGCCGATATCGTTGAGCAGGTATTGTCTTCTTCTGATCACATACTTAATGGTACTAAAAGGCTAGCTGGGCTAACTAAAATCACCTCCGCTGGAGCGCAAGGCCAGCAGATGGATACTGCAGATTTAGCAGTGGCTATTGCCCGGTTTGTAGTTTTAATCGATCACATTGTTGAAAATATTCAACAGACGACTGACACCGCCGGCGAAGCATTGCTGCAATCCCACAGTGCGCAAGAAACTAACCGTGAAACCGTTTTGGCAATTGATGAATTAGCCAAACGAATAGAGACCAGTACAGGCGTTATCACTGAAGTTAAAAATCAAAGCGATAACATCGGTGTGGCGATTGACCTCATACGTGAGATCGCCAACCAAACCAACCTGTTAGCGCTAAACGCGGCAATTGAGGCAGCCCGGGCCGGTGACAACGGCAGAGGCTTTGCAGTAGTTGCCGACGAAGTACGCGCGCTTGCCGCAAGAACTCAAGACGCAACCACTCAGATACAAGGGGTTATTGAAGCATTACAAGGCGGTGTATTAAGATCGGTGAGCGAAATGAAACTGAGCCGCGAAACCGCTATTTCGGGTGTAGAGCAGGTCGAGAAAAGCAGCCTTACCATTAAAAGTATTGCTGCAGCTATTGAAGATATTCACACAAAAAACTCATCTGTGGCTGCGCTGTCCGATGAGCAAAAAGAGATTACCCACAGTATTCATGACTCCGTTACCAACATTAACGCAACCGCCGGCACTACCAATATTAATGCTACGGTATGCTCCGGTACCAGCGAAGAGCTAATGAACCTAGCCCGCGAGTTAAAAGTGCTGGTGGGACAATTTAAGATTTAAAAGATGGTTTTATAAAAAGTGCTTGTAATTCAACTATTGGTAGTTGGGCTATTGATAGCTGAACACTTAACAGCTGAATGTTTTTTGCTGTTCTTTGTCACGCGCTTGCCAAAATCTCCTGCTTGAATCGCCTTTCGTACATTCTGCACGTTCTGTATCAACTGCATCACCCTTCGACCTTCGTCCCCCGCAACCCGTACTAACCATAAAGACTGTATTAGCAGCAGGTATGTGCGCGAGGATACCGAGTGATCATCAGTTAGTATTCGTAGTCGTGGCGTATATTCAATAAACTGTTGCTCTAGGCAGGATATACGACAAAACTGGACGGCAGTTGCGCTTATCAACCCCCCGGGCGGCAAGCTTTCACGGCCCATTAGTATGCTTAGCAGAACCATGGCGGCGCGAACCGGAGTAAAGGCCCACAGTCATGATTGGGGTCAGCTGATTTACGCCTACAGGGGGGTATTAGAGTAAGCACACCGGCGGGGCGCTACTTGGTTTCGCCAAACCGAGCTGTGTGGGTGCCGCCCAAGATACCCCACGAGGTTGCTAGCTCTTGTGGTGCACAGCTCTCCAGCGTTTATATTGCAGCTGACGAAGCCACGCAACTTAATGCCAGTTGCTATGTGTTAGAGGTATCAAACCTGCTGCACGAGCTAATTATTGAGGCGCTAACACAGCCGGTAAATTACCAATGGGCAGGCCAAACCGGCCGGATGTTTAGAACCCTACGCGACCAAATTATCGTAGCAAAAGCTGCGCCACTGCACCTGCCGTTACCCAATGATTCACGCTTGCTTAAAGTCTGTGCAGAGCTACAACGCAAGCCACACAGCAACCGCAGCCTTGAGCAATGGGGTAGTTATGCAGGTGCATCAAGCCGTACACTTCAACGGCTTTTTTTAAAAGAGACGGGGTTAAGGTTTAACCCATGGCGTCAGCAACTGCGGCTGCAAATTGCACTGCAGCGTTTAGCCGGCGGCGATGACTCGGTGACTACCATTGCCGCCGAGCTTGGTTACGCATCAAGCTCAGCCTTTATTACTATGTTCCGCAATAAATGGGTTGCACACCACGCGAATACGCAAAATAGATGGTTAAAAATAACAGCTAAATTTGGTTTTATTCGGCGAAGCCTAGAAATAACAATACTCAGAAAACTCAGTCTTTTACCCAGTGAAGAACTCGGTTGTTTGCGGGCATTTCATAATCACCACGCAGGCTCATGCCAGCATTCAACGCTAGTTGGTTAATCGCTTCAAAATCACGAATAGCCGACTCGGGGTGCTGGCTCTTTAGCCATTGGTCGAACCGTGCATTGCTAGCGCTGCTGTATTGCCCTTCGTAATTAAAAGGGCCGTATAAAACCAATTGGCCCTGCGCAGCAAGTGCATAACCTGCGGCCTTAAACAAAATTTCTACTCCAGCCCAGGGCATGATATGTACCGCGTTGGCGCTAAAAATGGCGTCAATATTGAGTTTGGGCCACTGGTCTTCAAACAGATCTAATGCAATGGGTGTCGGGGTGTTGTTTGGTTGTTCTACGTTTTTCTCAGTGCTAGCCAAACGCATGTTAATACCGGGTAAATTCATTGGGCGGTCGCTGCATTGCCAGGTTAAATGGGGCATGTTCTGTGCAAAATATAGTCCGTGTTGGCCGGTTCCGCTGCCTACTTCTAATATCTGTTTGGTGTTTTCGAATAATGGCTGAATAACGGCCAAAATAGGTTTTTTGTTATTTTCACAGGCTTGTGAAAATGGCATGTTCGAATGCGTTGAAGTCATGGTAAATCTTTCCGGTAGGGTACAGTTTTTTCAAGCTCAGCAATGTGGTGCTTCATGGCTTGCCGTTCTTCTTTACAAAATTGGTCAATGGCTTGTTCAAAACGTGGGTCTTCTATCCAATGTGCGGATAAGGTTCTGGTTGGAATAAACCCCCGTGAAATTTTGTGTTGGCCCTGCGCGCCGGGTTCAAAAATTGCGAGTTTTTCACGTATACAATATTCAATGCCTTGGTAGTAACAGGCTTCAAAATGTAGGCTATCAAAATTATGTGAGCAGCCCCAATGCCTGCCATACAAGTGTGTATCGCTACGGTACATTAATGCGCCGGCTACGCATTGGTCTTCGTGGTCGGCCAAAACCAAAAAGGTTTGATCGGGTAATTGCTTTGCAACATCAACGAAAAATTCTAAATTAAATTTTGGTGTGTTCCATTTTTCGTGGAAGGTTCTGCTGTAAAAGTCGTTGAACACTTGCCAGTCTTGCTCGGTTGCGGTGTAGCCATCTAAAAGCCTGAATGTAATGCCAGCATTGTTTACTTTACGCCGTTCTTGCTTAATGTTTTTACGTTTGCGTGAGCTAAGCCGAGACAGAAAATCGTCAAAATCGGTGTAGTGGTCATTGTGCCAGTGGTATTGGCAGTCGTGGCGAATAAGCAGGCCGGTGTCTTCTAAAAAAGAGTGCTGTGGCTCGGTAGAAAACAGCAAATGAATGCTGCCAGCATTAACCTCTTTAGCAACCGAAATAGCAGCTTGCAGCAAAATAGGGAACATCTGCTCTTCATCTTCGGGCTTACATAAAAGACGCTGCCCCAGTGTTGGGGTATACGGTACGGCGGACACCAGCTTTGGGTAATAGTGAACGCCATTACGGTGGTAGGCCTCGGCCCAACCGTGGTCAAACACAAATTCGCCCTGTGAATTGTATTTTTGATACATCGGCATAGCGGCCTTGAGAACATCGTCTTCGAATATCGCAATATGGCAGGGTACCCAGCCGGACTCTTGGCCAACGCATTCGTGAAGCTCTAGCGCGTTCAAAAATTCGTGCTTCAAGAACGGATTGTTGCCTTTTACAAGGATATTCCACTGTGGAGCCGGGATTTCTTTGATCTGCCGATGTATCTGTATTTTCAAACTAGATTTCCGAATTGAGTAGTCAGTCACTTATGTGAACCAGAGGTAAGGTATTGAATGCTATGATGCGTCTTTGTACCACTGACATATACGAGCCCCAGTTTCATGATACAGCAACAGCCGCACCCCTTTGACAGCCTTACACCAGAGTTTTTACTCGACGCAGTAGAAAGCTTAGGTTACCTGTGTGATGGCCGGCTGTTTCCGCTCAACAGCTACGAAAACAGAGTTTACCAAGTCGGCATTGAAGACGCCGAGCCATTAATCTGCAAATTTTACCGGCCCAACCGCTGGACAAATGAGCAAATAATGGAAGAGCACCGCTTTTGTGACCAGCTGGTCGAGCAAGAGATTCCTGTTGTAGCCCCAATGAAAAATGAAAACGGCGAATCGTTATTCCAGTTTGGACCCTTCAAATTTGCGCTGTTCGTGCGCCGTGGTGGCCACGCCCCAGAGCTCGATAACCTAGACCACCTACTGATCTTGGGCCGCCTAATGGGCCGTATCCATTTGGTCGGCGCGGTAGAGCCATTTCAACACCGCCCTACAGTGGATAGCCAAAGTTACGGGCATCAATCCGTTGCTTTAATCAGTGAGCACCATATACCCCCATCGCTAAAGGAATCCTACGTTAGTTTGACCCGTGATCTAATGCAGCTGCTGGATGAAAAAATCGCCGCAGTGGGTGAAATACCCCACATCCGCTGCCACGGTGATTGCCACGTAGGCAATATATTGTGGCGTGACGACACACCTCATTTTGTTGATTTCGACGATGCGCGAATGGCACCAGCCATACAGGATTTGTGGATGTTTATGTCGGGGGATCGTATTCAGCAAACCGGCCAGCTATCGGAACTGATCGAAGGCTACAACGAGTTTGGTGATTTTCACCCACGCGAACTGGGTTTGATAGAACCTTTACGAACCCTGCGTATTTTGCATCACACCGCCTGGTTAGCGAATCGGTGGCACGATCCAGCTTTTCCACGAGCCTTCCCCTGGTTCAATACAGAGAGGTATTGGGGAGAGCATATATTGGAGCTTAGAGAGCAGCTTTTTGCGTTGAATGAACCGAATTTGAAGTTGTTTTAGTTTTATATGGGAAATGTATAACTATTAAAGGGTAGCGTCCCCTTTGATCCTCACCCTTTGATCCTATAACCATGCCGTTTTCTCGGCCTGCTGTTGAGTTTATCTGCGATCCGATTGCACAGTGGTTTGGAGGGATGGTATCTACGAAATTTTCTCGACTTGATCGATTGGGCTTTGCGAGCTCAGCCGAATCTACTACCGCTTAATCAAACACCATAATAGCTCGACCGGCGATCTCGCCATTACTTAGGGCATCACAGGCTTCGTTAATGTGTTCGATGGGGTAACGAGCGGTAACCAACGCATCGAGATCCAGATCACCGTCCTCATACCATTTTAGGTATTTGGGGAAATCCCGTTCGGGGCAGCAGGTACCGCCGATACTGCCGATTAACCTACGTTCAAACATCAGGATCTGATTGGGATCAATTTCTAGATTGCCCGCTGGTATTCCAACAAAGCAGGCGGTACCACCTGGGTGGGCCCCAAAGCGACCGATTCGGGTGGCGGGTATTATTTGCTCCATAGTTTTGCCCACACCGATACAATCGAAGGCAAAATCAACGCCGCTAATTGGCGCGCCGCCGATGCCAAAGCCTTCAGTTTTTGCGGTGAGTTTGTGAATCTCTTCAATGGGGTCTGCTTTACCTGCGTTGATGCCGTGGGTGGCACCAAATTTTTTGGCAAATTCGAGTTTATCGTCAGATAGATCTACCGCAATAATGGGGTAGGCACCGCTTTGTTTGGCCCCTGCAATAGCGGATAACCCAACACCGCCAACGCCAAATACCGCTACGCTATCGCCCGGCTGGACGTTGGCGGTGTTCTGCACTGCACCTGCACCGGTCATGATGGCGCAACCAATGATGGATGTAACATCGGTGCGAATCTCTCTGGGCACTTTAACCACATATTGCTCATCGGCAATCGTATTGTCTGCCCAGGTAAATACGTTGCGGGTGGCCAGTAGTGATCCATCCGGGTGGGTCATTGAAAATGGCTCTGGTGCTCGGCTGGCGTGGGGTGCGTTTCGCGGTATCCAGGTGACTAAAACGTAGTCGCCTTCCGTTACATGAGTAACCTCGCTGCCGGTTTGTAATACCACGCCGGTGGACTCGTGGCCCATAATTTCGTGGTTGGTTCGTTCAGATACGGGCGCATGTATTCGGTGCAGTTGGCTGTGGCAGATGCCACTGGCGAACTGTTTTATCAGCACCTGATGTGGCCCAGGGTCGGGCAGGGTGAGTTCTTCTATCCGCAATGGGCCTGCTTCTTTGGTTAATACGACTACTCGCGCTTTGGTTCCCATGTATCCTCCGTGATTAATCTGATTTAGATTTGATCGATAAGAAAATGCACTACCTTCATATGTTTGCTGGGTCATGCAAACAGCGTAAGAACTACAGGCCTGTTTTCCTTTTGAATAGTTTTGTTGTGATAATTGTGTACTGCTTTTAGCTAGTTATTTGAACTATCGCCGGACAGGTGATGACTGGCGAGTGGTTCTGACCATAACATGAGAAGGGTGGGGTGTTGCAAAGAGGTGTATTTTGAATGTATTCATGCAGCGCTTGGTTTAGTTTTTATTTGTTCTTCTGTTTGTCCTTCTACTTGTGTCTCTAATCGTTGTTCTATTTTTCGCTCTGTTTTTTTTCTTCGCGCAGATAAGGCTGTTCTTTAATGGTTGCCCAATAAATTAAAGGTATAAAAAAAGCGCCCCGTTGAATCACAAAAGGTAGATTCAACGGGGCGCTTTTAAAAACCAATTGGTTTTTGTTTGTTACATTACTTTTTCAGAGGCCGAAGCTGCACAGGTAATTCCGTATAAGTACGAATCTGTGATGAGTAACCACGAACCGGTTCGCCGACGACTTCGACTTTCTCGAAACGCTTCATAATTTCTTCCCAGGTTACGCGTAATTGCATCTCTGCTAGGCGGTTGCCCATGCAGCGATGAATTCCAAAACCAAATGAAAGGTGCTGACGTGGTTTGTCACGGTCAATGATGAAGTCATAAGGCCGTTTAATGGCTGCTTCGTCGCGGTTGCCTGAAACGTACCACATGATAATTTTTTCGCCGGCTTTGATCTGTTTGCCACCAAGAATGGTATCTTGAGTCGCGGTTCGGCGCATGCTGATAATGGGTGTTTGGTAACGAATGATTTCAGGAATCATTTTAGGAATAAGGCCTGGATTTTCCCGCAACTTTTGATATTCAGCGGGGTTGTCATTCAGCATGACTACACCACCGGTAAGTGAATTCCGAGTGGTATCGTTACCGCCAATAATCAGCAATAACAAATTACCTAAGTACTCCATTGGAGCCATGTTGCGTGTTGCTTCGCCATTTACCAGCATCGAAATCAGGTCGTTACCGGGCTCTTTAGCCGCAGCACGTTCGTTCCAGATGTCAGTAAAAGTAGTGAGGCAGTCCATCATGGCATCCATTTGCTCTTTGCGGGTTTCAACCACGGCGCCGGGCTTGGGGATTGCAGATGCGGCATCTGACCAGAAGGTGAGCTTGCGGCGATCTTCGAATGGGAAATCGAACAGGATTGCAAGCATTTGGGTGGTCAGTTCAATCGAAACTTTATCGACCCAATCGAAGGTTTCATTCAGTGGTAGTGCGTCTAAAATTTCGCCAATTCGCTCACGAATGATGGGTTCCATTATTGCGAGATTGGTGGGAGCAACTACAGGTTGAACGACTTTACGTTGTTCGCCGTGTCGCGGCTCATCCATTGAGATAAACATTTCAATCGGTACATCATCAGGAATATCTGGAATCGAGATGGTTGGCTCTGACGAATAAATGGCCGGGTTGTTTTCCACTTCCATGATGTGTTTGTAGCTCATCACTGACCAGTAAGGGCCAAACAGGGAGTTAGAGCAGTAGTTCACCGGATCTTCTTTTCTTAGTCGATCAAGAAAAGGCCAGACTGTATCGGTTTGATACAGTGCCGGTTGGGTGAGATCAAACTGATCTAGCGGAATGCTGTAGGGGTCTCTATTAAGAAGCGGTGCTGCTTTAACTGGTTGAACCGTGGACATAGTTTGTTACCTGATAAAAAAATCCATATTTGTTATACGGTAGGGTGAAGTGTCGCCGATCCTTGACCTAGCAAATACTACGTAAACATGATCTGCGGAAGGGCTGTAAATAAAAAGGCGGGTCTATATTAGCTGATAAGTATGGCTGTTTGGAAAACTTCATTTATTACTATTTGGTCTAAGTTATTCCAAATCGACTATTTGATGGCTGGCCACTTAAAGCCAGCTCTTTGCCATCTCCGCGACCATGGGTTTCATAAAAAATTTGCTCTCAGGCATGAAGTCTACGTGGATACCGGCGGCTTCTAATGCACTGCCAATTACTGGGCCCACCGCGGCAATTTTAATGGCGTTAAGTGCCTGAATGAGCGGTTGGTCAGTATTGAGTTTAGTCGAGATTTTAAGTAAGCGGTTCAGCTGAGCCATGCTGGTAAAGACCATCGCGTCGACGTCTTGTTTTATGAGGGTATCTATTAGCGTATGCACTTGTTTTTGTTCGCTGTCGCTGGCGTAAATATAGGGCGCAACCGTATCGATGATGGCGCCTTTATCGGTAAGAAATCCCATCAGTTTCAGGTTGGGCTCTTCGCCGTAGAGCTGCACAGTTACACGCTGGTTGTTGAGATCGCTGTTTTGTAACGAGGCGATAATACCTTCGGTGCTGGGGTGTTCGGCGTTGGAGGTGGGTTTTAACGAAATGCTGCGCAGCGCCGCGGTTGGTTTTGGGCCGCGGGCAAGGGTATTGGTTTCTGCAATCGCTGCGATGAAGGGTTCGGTAAGCCCAAGTTTTTCGGCCCGCGCTAGTAAACGCCGGATGCCTTCGCCGGTGAAAATGATAAAACGCTCTGGTGGGTTTTGGATGAAGGCTTCCATCCACTGGTCAATTTGTTCGGTATTCGGGCTGTCGTGGATGGCAACCAACGGGCAGCGGATAGTTTTGGCACCGCGTTGCTCAAACAAGTTGGCCAATATGTCGAGCATTCGGCTTTCCGGTATTGCGATGGTCTTCCCTAAAAAAGGTTGATCAGACATAGTTTTCCTTTGAGAGTTTCACTTTATTGAGCTTCAATGCGTTCGATCATTCCGAGTATGTTTTGTGCTACTAATGCTGAACGCTCCATTGGCAGAAAGTGCCCGGTGTCCGCTACCTCAATTGACTGAGTATCGGGCTGCAGTGCGCGGTATTTGTCTACGCCGCTGGGGTTGCAGGTTGAATGGATAGCGCCGTACATAATAAGTGTTGGACAGCTTAGCTGTTTGACCTGCGGCCAAGGGTTGTTCTCTGCGGTTTCAAACGAGCGGGCTTCCCACTCGGGAGCGCATGTGAGCTCGACTTGGCCGTCGCTGCGCAGCCGAGTGCCTCCGTCAATATAGTCTTCAATCCAGCTGCGGTCCCATGTTTTGAACAGCCCTCGGCCGATATAACTTTCAATGGCAGCTTCGCGAGAGGGGAACAAACTACGGCGTTTTCTTGCGGCTTCCGGTAGGGGGTTATCCACTGGGTTATAGGGCCGTTCGGGGATGTTGCCAATAGCAGGTGGTATCAATGGTTCAGTTAGTATCAGGCCTTTTACTAAATCAGGGCGTTTAACCGCGCCGGCAATACTGATGATTGAACCCACCGAGTGGCCCATCAAATAGACTGGTTGGCCGATGTGTTCCAGCATCTTGTAGAAATCTTCGCGGTAGACATCCCATGAATTAAATTCGCCTGGGTCTGCCGTTATGGTGCCATGGCCTTGGCCGCGAATATCGCTAGCGAATACGTTCAAATGCTCCGACAGCGGTTCGAGCAGCTGCCGGTATGTTTGGGCATTAAAGCCTGTCGCGTGGAGTAAATGGAAGTAGGGGGCATTTGGCCGGTGCGGGCCGCGTAAGTATGAGATACCACCGTCGGGAGTTTCCAACTGGTGTCGGGTAAGGATAGTAGGCATTGGTTATCTTTAATTGTTATATGAATTAGATTGTCATGTGAATTAGAAAATAGTGCCAACATTCTTCTAAGTCCGGTACTGAAAGTCAACCAGTCGCGGCGACGAGCCTAAACAGAGCAAGGTTTGCCAGCGCTGCAGTTGGGGTTATGTGTTTTTTGCTAGATACCAGTAGCGCTGTAAACCAAGTATCATGCTCAAAGTTTGCGCGAAAGTTTGCGTGAAGGTTTTAGGCAATGCAAAGAAAAAAGGCTACTTGATAAATGGTTGAACAAAAAATAGTCACGGTATTAGGCGGCGGTAGTTTTGGCACCGTGCTTGCAAATATGCTGGCAGCCAATGGCCATCAAACCAGGCTCTGGATGCGTAACCCAGAGTCTGCCGCGGAAACTCAAACCAACCGTGAAAATAGCAAATACCTTCCTGGATATAAGCTACACGACAACCTAACTATTTGCTCTGATCTGTGCGATTCAGTATCGGATTGCGACCTGGTTTTATTTTCTGTTCCAAGCTCTTCGGTACGCTCGGTGGCACAAAAAATTGCATCGCATCTAAAACCTGATGTTTGTATTTTGAGTACGGCAAAGGGTATTGAAAGCGGAAGCTTTATGCTGATGCACCAAGTATTAGCGCAAGAACTACCAGGCATAAAAATTGGAGCGCTGAGCGGGCCAAACTTGGCAAAAGAGATTGCTCAGGGGTTTCCAGCCGGCTCTGTGGTGGCCAGTGTTGACCCATTTTTATGTAACTTGGTGCAAGATACTTTGGGTAACGAGTTATTTCGTATTTATTCTGCTGAAGATATTTTTGGCATTGAACTGGCCGGCGCGCTTAAAAATATTTACGCTATCGTAACGGGGTTTTCTTCGGCATTAGGCATGGGCCACAATACCAACGGCATGCTTATTACACGTAGCCTTGCAGAGATGAGCCGCCTTGCAGTGCGCCTTGGCGCTAACCCGATGACGTTTATTGGTTTAGCTGGGGTTGGTGATTTGATTGTAACTTCTATGTCTAGCCTGAGTAGAAACTACCAAGTGGGTTATCAGGTTGGATTGGGTAAAACCTTAGAGCAAGCAGTTGCCGACATTGGCCAAACTGCAGAAGGCGTTAATACGCTGAAGTTAGTTAAACTCAAAGCACAAGAACTGGATGTGTATATGCCGCTGGTTACCGGCTTGCATCAAATTTTGTTTGAAAAGGCAGATGTTCAAGAAGTGACGAGAGGGTTAATGCTGGGTGATAAAGCTCAGGATGTAGATTTTGGGTTGAACCCTTAGCGCTCAACTTCTTAAGCCCTATATTTAGATTAGAATTTAATTCAGAAACCGAGTTATAAAGTTAGCAGCGTGCTTGCTTCAAGCACGCTGCTAACTTCTTCCTTCCTAGCGTCGTTCGAGTAACTTTTCTAAGTACTGAATAGACAGTTCCGCTTGTTTGAAATCACCGCGTCGTACTACTTCCTTGTGTAAAGGAATGTTGGTTTTAACACCTTCAATCAGTAGCTCGTCTAATGCAATTCGGGTTCGCGCTAGGGCAGAATCCCGGTCATCGCCATGACAAATGATCTTTGCAATCAGCGAATCATAGGTCGGCGGAATGCGATAGCCGCTATATAAGTGAGAATCAACCCGTACGCCATTACCACCCGGCGCGTGAAAGTACGTGACTTCACCAGGGCTAGGTAAAAAATTGACAGGGTCTTCGGCGTTGATTCGGCATTCAAACGCATGGCCAGTGATTTTAATATCTTCTTGTTTGTAGCGAAGTGGCTCGCCACCTGCGATCAACAGCTGCTCTTTAACCTGGTCAACACCGGTAATCATTTCTGTAACGGGGTGTTCAACCTGAATTCGAGTATTCATTTCGATGAAATAGAACTCACCATTTTCATATAAAAACTCAAAAGTCCCCGCGCCTTTGTAGCCAATTTGAATGCAGGCTTTTACGCAGGCATCTGCAATTCGCTGGCGTGCTTCGGGCTCAATGTTCGGAGCAGGCGCTTCTTCAATCACTTTTTGGTGGCGACGTTGAAGCGAGCAATCGCGGTCGCCAAGGTGAATAGCATTGCCTTGACCATCTGCCAGTACTTGAACCTCAACGTGGCGTGGCTGCTCGATAAATTTTTCCATGTAAATGGTGTCATCGCCAAAGGATGCACCCGCCTCTGAGCGCGTCACGTACAGTGAGTTGGGCAATGCCGCTTCACTTTGTACCACACGCATGCCTCGGCCACCGCCGCCAGATGCGGCTTTGATGATGATGGGGTAGCCAATTCGCAGTGCAATTCTTTTGGCTTCTTCAAGATCGTCGGTTACTGGCCCATCGGAACCGGGTACCGTAGGTACGCCTGCAGCTTTCATGAGCTGGATCGCTTTAACCTTATCGCCCATCGCGCGAATGACTTCGGCAGATGGTCCAATAAACGTGAAGCCGCTTTGCTCAACGCGCTCGGCAAAATCAGCATTTTCTGCCAAAAACCCGTAGCCGGGGTGAATGGCGGTAGAATCGGTGACTTCTGCAGCGCTAATAATGGCCGGTACGTTTAGATAACTTTCGGTTGGGTTGTCCGGTCCAATGCAAACGGATTCATCTGCAAGCCTAACGTGCATCAGGTTTTCATCTACTTTTGAATGAATCGCGACGGTTCGTATATCGAGTTCTTTGCACGCTCGTAAAATCCGCAGCGCGATTTCGCCACGGTTAGCGATAACAACTTTTTCTAGCATGGTGGTCTGAATCTCCCCAGGGGAAAAAGGGTATTGTTTGGGTGGCCGCTTATGCGATGGTGATGAGTGGTTGGTCAAACTCAACCGGGCAGCCATCTTCAACGAGGATTGCCTCAACAACACCGGCACGGTCAGCTTCAATTTGGTTCATCATTTTCATCGCTTCAACGATGCAGATGACATCGCCGGCCTTCACTTTTTGGCCAACTTCAACAAACATGGGTGATCCCGGAGCCGGGGAGCGGTAGAACGTACCGACCATTGGGGACTTCACAGCGTTCTCAAAGCTAGGCTCTGGCTTGCTTGGTGTCGGGCCAGGTTGCTCGGGAGCAGGAGCCATTGCAGCGGCCATAGCAGGCTGCTGGTATACCGGCGCGACTACCGATGAACGGCGTACAATACGTACAGATTCTTCACCTTCGTTGATCTCTAATTCTTCAATACCTGATTCTTCAACTAACTCAATCAGTTTTTTTATTTTGCGAATATCCATGGATCGGTCTCTCGGTAAACTAAATAATGAATTAAAGGGTCTTCAAATTTTAAACGCTAAGCCGGTTGCTTTAGTTGTTCGATAGCAGCTTCAAGGCCTAGTAAATAACTGGTTTTGCCAAAGCCGCAAATAACACCCACTGCAATATCTGAAAAGTATGAGTGGTGGCGGAAGCTTTCACGGGTATGCACATTGGAGAGGTGCACTTCGATAAAAGGAATGGCAACGGCGAGCAACGCATCGCGTAAAGCAACACTTGTGTGCGTGAACGCGGCAGGGTTAAAAATGATGAAATCGACCGATTCGGTTCGGCTTTGGTGAATTCGCTCAATTAACTGGAATTCTGCGTTGGACTGAAAACTTTCGATTTGATGGCCGTCAGCTTTGCAACGTTCGGCGAGCGTATGATCGATGGAGGCAAGGCTTTCGCTACCGTAGATACCCGGTTCGCGCTCGCCGAGCAGGTTTAGGTTGGGGCCGTGCAGGGTTAGAAATTTAGCCATTGTTCGTGTAACTGCCCTTGTCCCTGATTTGAACTGCAGCGTGATCACATCACCAAAAATTAGCGATCAACAGTTCAAATGATTTTTATTATTGTATTTTTTGCAGCCACTGACGAATCAGTGAATGTCCGCTAAAAAACGCAAATCTGACGGTAACTTCTTCAAAAAGTACCTTAGAAGTCCTGAGGTGGCAATTGTTATGATTTTTGGGTTTTTTTTCAATCGTTTTTTAATGTTTTTTCATGATTTAGCGCGATTTGCAGCTGATTGAGCAGGGATTTTGCACCAACTTCTCCTATCGTACGGAAATTGGACATTTCTTTTCCGGTTGAATCGAAGAATACCAGTGCGGGCGGGCCAAATAGCTTGAAGCGGTTGAGGAGTTGCTGATGGATAAGGCTGTTCTCTGTGATATCAGCGCGAACAAGCAAAAATTGTTTTAGCGCTGCAGTGACTTTAGGTTGGGTAAACACTTGGTTCTCCATAACTTTGCAGGAGATACACCAGTCTGCATAAAAATCGATCATCAACGGTTTGCCCTGAGCTTTTGCTTGCTCGATCAACTGAGCAAGTTGAGCCGGATTGTCGGCAGGGTAGAACGTAAGTTCAGAGTGATTAGCGGTGCTAGTTTGGCCGCCACCAGAGAGCAACGGTGCGAGTGGGTTTAACGGGTTTTGACCACCAAGGCTTGCCCCTACAATAAGAGTGGCGCAGTAAATGGTCATTAATAACGCAAGGGTTTTACGCAGTACCATGGCAAAACGAGAACCTGTGGCATCGGTTAGCTGTAAAAAGCTTGCGGTGCCAGCCAACAATATAGCCCACAGAATAAGTGTGATTTGACCGGGTAATATTCGTTCAAGTAGCCATATCGCTACTCCAAGCAATAGGATGCCAAAGAAGGTTTTGACATCGTCCATCCAGCCGCCAGATTTGGGTAACAAGTGGCTACCAAGCGTTGCGATCACAACCAGCGGAGCACCCATGCCGAGGCTCAGCATCATTAATGCCAGTGCGCCAAGCGTAGCGTCGCCGGTAGTGCTGATATAAACCAGCGCTGCGGCAAGCGGAGCAGATACGCAGGGCGATACTACCAGTGCAGAAAGTACACCCATCGCAGAGGCGCCAAACAAAGTACCGCCTTTTTGTTTGCGACTTAATGCATCTACTTTGTTTTGTAGGCTGGAGGGTAGTCGTAGTTCGTAATATCCAAACATTGAAAGCGAAAGGCCAACAAAGAACAGTGCAAAAATACTGAGCAACAGTGGTGACTGCAGCCGTGCTTGCAAGTTGAGCTGTGCGCCAAAATACCCCATGAGCGCACCTGCAAGGGTAAACGCAAGCGCCATGCCTAATACGTAACTACCTGACAATAAAAATGCGCGAGAGCGGCTAGGGGTTTGGTTTTGACCAATCACTACGCTCGATAGAATGGGGATCATGGGCAGAACGCAGGGTGTAAAAGTTAAACCAATCCCAGCGATAAAAAACAACAACATGATTTTGGCTAATGTTGCTTGATTGAGTAGTTCGAGCAGTTGGTTTTCACTGCTAGTGGTTTCTACCGTGGTACTTGATTCAGCGGCGTTTGGCGTAGCTATTGATTGGTCAGTAACGCTACTAGCCGCGGAAGCGCCGACTGGTTGAATGCTGAAGCGGCGCGTGGTGGGTGGGTAACACAGGCCAGCGTCTGCGCAGCCTTGGAAGACTGCTTTGATAATATAAGCGGAGTTGGTTTTATTGCTGATCAGTAAGGTTGATTCGATCGAATGGTGATATACCTCGGTTTCGCCGAAATAGTCGTCATTTTTTAGTTCACCTTGGGGTAGCTCGACGCTTTCAATGGAAGCTTGCTTGCTGGATTCAATTGAGAATTTGAATCGATCACGATAAAGGTAATAACCATCCGTGACTTGCCAGGCAATTACTATTTTGTTGGGCTGTTGGTCGGTTTGTTGCGATCTAAGTTGTGAGCCAAATGCCTCCGCAACGGGTAAAAAACCCTGGTCAGCACTTTTGAAAAAATCATCGATACTACCTTGAGCAGTAGGAGTGACAATAGAGGAAACTGGAGAGGAAACGGGGCTTTGCTCAGCAGCGTAAACCAGCGGCGTTTGAATAACGAGGCTAGCGCATAACGCTAGTAGCAGAGCATAGCCGCTGTGAATATTTAGCAGGCGTGCTGCTGGCTTTAATAAAGACCGCAAAATCTGAGTCCTCTCAGGTAGACGTGTATGAGTAATCTGGCGCGAGCAACCGGTTGGTTAACGGCTGAGCTAACTAATTGAGCTAACTAATTGAGCCTAACTGTGCAAACGAATCAGTGGGTTACCAGTGCTGGGGCTGAGTACTCAATATAGTCTAGCAATACAGCAGCTCCTTCGCGCAGCAGCGTATCGGGCTCTGAATTGTGACCAGGGTCAGATTTTTCTGCGGTTTTAATCTCGTTCGCGGTTTTTAACTCGGTATAGCTGGGGTATGGTTTTTCGCCCTTCGAGCGACGCAAGCGGTTTTCCGTTTCGAGAGCCCATTGCTCATTTTTTTCTATCTCAGCTTTGCGAGCGGAGGCATTTAAAGAAAGCTCGGTGATCTTTCTTTGTTTTTCTAGCTGTTCGATGCTGCTCACTAAATATTGAAATTCAGGGTCTTGGCTGGTGCGTTGCTGATGCGCCAGCGTCAGTTTTGGGATCAGCGGTTTGATCGGGCTAAGTGGGTTGTAGTTGGCTGCACGAATTTGATCCCAAGGTAACGCTTCGGGTAGGGAACTTTCACCGATCTGTTCAATATCTACGCTTTCAGGGAAGTAAATATCGGGCAGTACACCAAGGTGCTGTGTGCTATGGCCGGACACACGATAAAACTTAGCAAGTGTGAGCTTTATTTGGCTTTTACCTACGGGGAACAGTGATTGAACCGTGCCTTTACCAAAGGTTTGGCCGCCAACAATGAGGCCACGGTTATAGTCTTGTATCGCACCGGCAAAAATTTCGGATGCGGAGGCACTTAAACGGTTGACCATCACAACCAGAGGGCCGTCGTACAGTACTTCTGCATCCGAATCTCCCAGTAGGTCGATACGGCCGTTGGTGTTACGGATTTGCACGGTAGGGCCTTGTTTAATAAACAAGCCGATAAGTGTGTTTACCTCTTGTACCGAGCCGCCACCGTTGTTTCTAAGATCGATAACAAGCCCTTCAATGTTCTCTTTTTTAAGATCTTGAATGAGGTTTCGTACGTCTCGTGTTGTACTTTTGTAGTTTGGGTCGCCTTGGCGGCGTGCGTTGTAGTCGAGGTAAAACGTTGGAAGGCTGATAACACCGACCCGTCGGTTTTGGCCATTGTGCTTCACGTCGAGTACTTCAGATTTAGCCGACTGATCTTCTAGCTTTACTCGATTACGGACGATGTGGATGGTTTTGGGTTGCTCGCTTTCAGAGCCACCTGGAGCAATCGTTAGGCGTACCGTGGTGTTTTTTTTGCCTCGGATGAGTCCAACGACATCATCCAAACGCCAGCCGACAACATCGACCATTTCGCCGCTTTTGCCTTGACCAACCGCAGTAATATAGTCCGATGGTTTGAGCTGCCCCGCTTTGTCGGCTGGGCCTTCAGTGACCAGTCGAACTACCTTGGTATATTCGTTATCGATAGTGAGCACCGCGCCAATGCCTTCAAGCGAAAGACTCATGTTGATATCGAAATTTTCTGATAGCCGCGGCGAAAAGTACTGTGTATGCGGGCCATAGCTTTGCGATAAGGCCGTCATAAAGTTTTGGAATACGTCTAAACTGCGTGTTTTCGATAACCGATTGAGCCGGCTTTTGTAACGTTTAATCAGTGTTTGGCGTACGTTTTTGGGCGGGCTATCTGATAATTTTTGGTTGAGAATGCTGCTTTTTACGCGTTTGCGCCAAATGTCATCTAGGTTTTTCGGGCTGGTTGGCCACTGCGCTTCTTCTCTATCTATTGTGAAAGATTCATCGCGTTTGAAGTCGATAGAATCGTAGTCATTTTCAAGAAAATGAATGGCGTAAATAAGGCGTTCGATTCGGCGTTTTTGATAGAGGTTGAATATTTCGAAGGCGGCGGCAAGTTGACCTTTTTTAAGGTCGTCGTCTAGGGTAAGCCGGTAAGCATCGAATTGTTGCAGATCCGATGCTAAAAAATGCAAACGGCTTGGATCCAATAATCTTAAGTAGTTGTTAAAAACATTGGCGGATAGATCGTCATTAATGGGTACGCGTCGGTAATGACGTTCGCGTAGCTTATCCAAAATCTCGATCGTTGTTTCTTTAAACGATACTTCAGGCGACAGGGCTTGATAATAGTCACCGACCTCTATCGTCTGGGTTTTAGTGTTAGCGCTAAGGCTGCTTGCGAATCCAGTGAGAACAAGTGTTAGTAAAATAACACCCTGTTGTAATCTGCTCATCGTGAAGAAATGTACTCTTGCTTAGAAAAGTTAAGTTATTTAATTCTACGCCATAAATTGTCTCAAATACCTAAAAAATGAGTGGTCGCTATATATAGAGTTCACATTTTAAGATTTAAAGTGATTTATGGCATAAGGCTCAGTTAGAAGGGGGTAGCGCTTTTTAGTTCGTTTTGTCTTTACTGTGAGGGGGCAATTGAGCGTGTTAGTGGTATCTAAGGTTTATAGTGTATGAAAGATTATGGTGTTGATGGATTTCAAACCTTCCAAAGGGCTGGTTTGAAATCGGGCGAAAGGTTGGTTAAAGTGTGCGCCTTGTTATCATGTCTGAGTGTATCCTGATAACGGTGTATGAGTATTGTGCGACTAAATTTAAGGGTATCCTAATGTCTGAATTGTTAGCTGAAGGTCTGTTTCTAATGCTGTTTGGCATGGGTACGGTCGCGGTTTTTCTGACAACATTAGTATTAACCACCAAAACCATGTCAGCAGTGCTGTCTAAGTTAGGTTTTGTCGATACAGCGCTTACTCATCCTGCACCGCAACCCGTTGCTCAGTCCAATAAGAATGATCCGCAAAATGAAGAACTTGTGGCTGTCATAACAGCTGCTATTTCGCAGTTCCGTTCGCGCCACAAGTAGCGAACCTACTGCTTTAATTTTTCAAGGCGTAAAACATACGCCTGTTATTAAAGGTCTTTACCATGAGTGAAGCAGTTAACCCTGTCGGCATTACCGAATTAGTCCTGCGCGATGCGCACCAATCCCTTCTGGCTACCCGCATGCGTATCGACGAT
>JAESUM010000085.1 GCA_016763075.1 Pseudomonadales bacterium | reverse complement strand
GAGAAAATGCCTCGAACAGTGATGAAATTTTGTCTTGCGGTATACCAATGCCGGTATCGCTTACGTAGCCATAAACCAACATGCCGCTTTCGTCGGCATCTTTAAGCCCAATACGGATGACAATTTCGCCGGTCTCGGTAAATTTGATGGCGTTACCAACGATATTAACCAACAGTTGCCGTAGTCGGCCTGGGTCGCCGCGAACATGAGATGTTTTGATGTCTGTGACGTCTAGAATAAGCTCCAGGCCTTTACTTTGGGCTTGCAGGGCCATACTTTCGGAGAAGTCCCCAAGCATCTGCCTAAGGTCAAAGTCGATGCTTTCAAGGTCAAGTTTTTCGGCTTCAATTTTAGAGAAATCAAGGATGTCGTTAATCAGCGATAACAGGGCTTCGGCGCTGGTTCGTGCCAGTTTTGCTTGGTGAAATTGCCGCGCACTTAAATCGCTGTTCTGCAGAAGGTTAAGCATGCCCAATACGCCGTTCATTGGCGTACGGATTTCGTGGCTCATGTTGGCCAAGAAATCACTTTTGGCCAAGCTGGCCGCTTCGGCTTCGCGGGTCGCTTCTAGGTAGCTGTCGATCACGCTGTCTCGCATAATCGCATTGGAGAACAGTTCGCCAATCTCTAATAGCAGTGCGACACGTTGATCGTCCACAACGGGATCGGGCTCAGTGTAGAAAAACAGCACGCCGGTGGTACGTTTTTTGCCTTGTAAATCGATGCTAATGAGTGGGATGGTATAGTGGCCGTGTAGCTCTACATCGGGGCCATTATGATCGTATCGGTGCAGCTCGCTGCAATTACCACGGACAATGACATCGCCGGATTCTGCCGCCTCCCACGCGCCGCCATCGCCACTGGAACGCTTGATTTCGTTGCGTACGAAGGGCGCTCCAAAGTCGCCCCTGAGCGCACAAAGACTCAGTTCTTCGCCTTCCTTGTCGAGTACAAATACGCCGCCTTTGCCGCGTAATTTTAAGCCAGTCAGAGCAAAGGTTTCGTCGATAGCATCGTCGAGGCGCTCTTCCAGTGGGGTTTGGGTAGATAGCGCATCGATGATGTTGAATTTGACATGGGTTGCATGGTTTAGCCACTGTGCCTTTTCTTCACTTAAGCGCCTTGCGGTGATGTCGGTTCGAATTGAAATGTAACCCTTGGGGTTGTTATCGGTTCCCATGATCGGAACGATGGTGCAATCGACCCAGTAGATCAGGTCATCCTCGGCAATGTTGCAAAATTCGCCTTTCCAAACATTACCAGCGGTGATGCAATCGTACATCGCGGCAAAGAATTCTGTCGGGTGAAAGCCTGAGTTTACGATGCGGTGGTTTTGACCAATGAGTTGCTCTCTGGTGTAGCCACTGACTTCTACAAATTTGTCGTTTACAAATATGATGGTTCCGCGTAGATCGGTCGTGCTAACAATAGAGTGCTGGTCCAGCGCAAAGCGTTGCTCGGCAAGTTCGTCTAACGCTTGTTTCATTTGTCGGTGTTGTTCGTGAATCTCAACCTCGTACCCGCGGCGTACTTTTAACATTTCATTAAAGGCGTCGCCGAGCACGCCAATTTCATTGGATAATCCCAGTTCTACTTGGTGATCTAGCTGCCCTTTGGCTACGGATTCGGTGACCTCAACCAGTTTTTTTAGCGGGTTTACCAACCGCTGAGCCAGTGTTATCGCGATGATGATGACCACAATAAAGACTAAGCCAACCAGCCCAGCAGTCACTTGTGCCACTTTGCGCGCTGGGGCAAAGGCTTGGGCCTCGTCAATTTCAGAGATTAGCCCCCATTGAATATTACCTAGCGTAATGGCGTGGTGTACACCCAGTACGTATTGCCCTTTTGGGCCAATGTAGGCCATTGCCTGAATACTTTTATGCTCTGGGTCAGCGAAGTCATCGTGCATCTGCTTCCATTGAGCAGATTGAGCGGTGTCAATTTTGAGGCTAAGCGCGGCATCGTCGTCATCGCCAAACGCTGATCTCAGTATTTGGTCTGAGCCGATCAAATAGCTTATTTCGGTTGAGTTCTCTGAGCGTGTCGCGATCTCTTCGTTAATGCGATCTACTTCAATTTGAACTGCGTATATGCCGATGATTTTGCCGTTATCATCGGAAAGTACAGAGGTTAAAAACCCTGCAATGCTGCCGCCACTGGGGCCGTAGCGCTCTAAATCTGAAAATAGCGCGCGGCCGGTAGATAAACTTTTACTAACCGTGGCTGAAAACCGTGTGTCTTTGTATGGGCCAGTAAATAAATTAGTACCAAGGTCAGACTCCCGCGCAACAGAAAACAGGATGTTGCCGGCAGGGTCTATTAAAAAGATATCGTAGTAGTCATCGTATATGCGCGACAGGCTATACAGATGGTGCTTTTGCTCGGATGTAATGTGTTCCCAGTGCTGACCGCCTACAAACTCACCAATGGACTGGCCGCTTTCTTTAAGGCCCGCACGCAGAGATTGTAAGAAATTAATATTAGCTTTGTTTTCAGTTTGGGCGCGTAAATCACGAAACCGGTAACCAAACCAGTTGCTGATAAAATCGGCCTGTAGCGCGGTGCGTTCGGTGAGTGCCTTCACGGTGTCGGCGCGCATGGCGGTTTCGCTTTGCAAATAAGCAATGCCACTCACGATGGTGAGCGGAAAAAGTGACAGCATTAAAAACCAGACGATTAAAGTCCGAGTTAACCCAGCCTTGAATAAATTTCGAGATGCCGGCGCTTGTTTACCTTCAGCGGCTCGACTACTAAAGTTGCTTTGGGGTGGGGTCATCCGTTGGTATCCACTGAACGCTTGGGTATTACTAATTGGTTGCGATGGTTCACAGAAATGCAGATCAAACAATCTGTGAGCAGCAGCGTACTGCAATGGAAATAAGAAGCGATTTGGGCAATACAACGCAGCGCGCAAGTCACACCAAAAACCAATAGTTGTTTGGTGTTCGTGGCAAATAGAAGGTACTTAGCTGGTCTCACGTGTAGGCAACCCCAGTGTTCGTTAAAAGGCGCAATCATGGCCTTGAATCCAAAGACTAGATTATCTATTGGGTTTTGCCAGTACAGATCTTGTCTTGTTGAACGATGGCGTTTCAGCGGTTATTTTTTGCTGTGATTCTGTGTCTACGGGCGGTGCTAATAACAGTGTTAAACTGCGCGGTTTAGTTTTATAACCTATTGAATTTTATTGGATAACAACATGATTAAGTATCTGCCGATATGTTTGTTTGTAGTTTCTATTGGCTGCTTGATGCCGGGTTTAACTCAGCCGTTAATCACCATAGAAGCAACGGTAGAGAAACAAAATATGTTGGAGCTGGCAGCCCAGGCCATGTCATCGCCGCAGCAGCAAGGTGGTTTTATTCAAACCATGGTGCAATCGATGCTGGCACAACTTAAGGTTGAGGGCAGCGTTATCGTATTTAGCTCTACTCGCAGCTTGTTGGGCACCATGCAAGAGTTGGTTGGTAGCGGCCACATCATTGTTGGCGTGTTAATCGGCTTATTTGGGGTGCTGATCCCGGTGCTAAAAATTTTGCTAACAGCCACCTCATTTTTTATGTCGACGCGCCAAAACATGCTGTTGAAAGTCAGCTCGGTGCTTGGGAAGTGGTCGATGTCTGATGTGTTTGTAATGGCATTGATGGTGGCATTTTTAGCCATAAACGCGAATGAGGGCAGCGTGAATACCGTGCAAATGAGCGCAAAGCTCGGCCCTGGTTTCTATTTTTTTGCAGGTTATTGTTTGCTCGCGATAGCCGCTGGGCAACTGTTACAAAGGCAGAGCCAAAGGGCGTTACAAGAAGCGTAAAAGGAAACTGAAAGGAGATTAAAAAGGAAATAGAAGCAAACGTAAAACTTCGCCGCGGGCGGTAAACCTGCGGCGAAGCCATAAACGTATGCTAAATAAGTGTTTTAGAACTCAGGTATTAAGCACGAATGAATGGATTCCTGATCAGGAATTTCCCGCGCCAGCGTTTTAATGGCAAGCTCGGCTTCTTCTAGTTTGAAGTTGTGAGTGTGCATTTTTTCGATCGGTACGCGGCCAGATTCAATCAATTTAATGGCGCTTTGATAACCGGTTGAGGTCACGCCAATCGCACCTTTAATCTGAATTTCCTTGCCCACTACCATGTCAGAGATAAAATCGGGTACTGCCTTGCGGCCTTTGATGCCGGCCAGTACTACCCGGCCGCCCATCGCTGCCATATGCAGTGCGTCAGCGATCGGCTTGGTGGCGTATGCAGTGACGTCAACAATCACATCTGCGCCGCGGCCGTTGGTGATTTCAGCAACTCGTTCAATAACGTTTTCGTTTTCAACATCAATGCAGTGATCCGCACCGAACAGTTTTGCGAGGGCCATTTTTTCTTTATCGGCTTCAAGACCGGTGACAATAATGGTTCCCGCACCGGCTTCGCGGCAGGCAATGACACTGGCTAAGCCACGCTGGCCTGGCCCCATGATGACCACGGTGTCGCCAATTTTAGTTTCAGGAATTTCAACGGCCCAGCGAAAACCAGCACCTAACGGGTTAAAAATTACCGCGATTTCAGGTGCAATGTCAGCACTTATTTTGTGTACAACAGAATTTGGATCAAGATACATATATTGTGAATACGCACCCCATAGACCAGGCTCGTCGGTGATGGGGATATAAGAATAGATCCGACGCGTATCGCACAGGTGATAGCTACCACCGAGGCAACACGGGCAGAACCGGCAGGAGATCATTGTCTCGACCGCTACTCGGTCACCGACGTCCACACCCCAGCGTTTAGCGGCACGGTCGCCAATCGCTTCGATAATACCTAACGGCTCATGGCCAGGGACTACGTTCATTGGCGTACTTAGATCACCACGATATTGCTCGTAGTCACTACCGCAAATGCCACAGGCTTCGATCCGAATAATGGCGGAATCTTCGGTGATATCGGGTATTGGCAGGTCTCGTGGAACCAATGTTTTTGCTGCAGTTTGAACCATCGCAAAACTGGTTTTTGGTAAAGCCATCATCTACTCCCTGATTTTTATGAATATTATTTTTGGGGTATTACGAATTTTTATGTGCAAGCTTTATGGAACCAGAAGCCATGGCTTATTGCAAACGTGCGCTGACACAAGGGCGTTTTGATTACGCAGACTTGCAACCTGTTGATGGCTGTAATAGCTTGTAGGTTGCGCTGCAAAAGCGCCTGCATTTATAGCCTCACCGAGGCCTGATAGTGTAATGATTATTTAGCCTTATATACCGGTTTAAATACCATTGCATTGACTCGGACCTCGAAAATAATCGCCCTGTTTTGGCACCAATAATAAAGGAAGGTAAAAAATGAGTTCTACAGCCCCCGCCCCTAGAGTCCCACTACTTTCAAAAGAGGAAGCACGAAAACGCGCGGCAGAAGTAGGCCTTGCCGAAAATTTCGCTGAATTAAATGTGTTTAGAATGATGCTGCAACATCCAGTATTGGCAGGAAAAGTCGGTAGCTTATTATCGATGTTGTTATTTGAAGGCAATAAGTTTGATCCGCGCCAACGTGAGCTCATCATCATGCGTTTAGGTTGGGTCAGTGGTTCTGAGTACGAATGGACTGCTCATTGGAACCTAGCCATCAAAATGGAGATGAGCGAAGAAGAAATATTAGCGGTTCAAGATTGGCAGAACTCAACCATACTCAGCGACAACGATAAAACAGTTCTAAAAGCGACCGACGAAATGGTTGAGCGCGGTGCCATCACTGCTACAACGTGGAAGCAGCTAGAAACCTTTATCAAAACCGAAGAAGAAAAGTTGGAGTTGGTGATCGCAATTTGCAACTGGAGAATGTTTTCGCAGTTGTTGCTAAGCCTAGAAGTACCCTCTGAAGAGAGTATGGAAAGCTGGCCGCCTTTGGGTGAGTTACCCTCAGCTGCTTTGGCGGCTCGTCACCGTGAGTAATGAAATTTTGAAACTGTAAAATTGAAGGGTCGCCAGCAATCAGTTGTTGCGGCCCTTCAACGTAGAGTGTGAACATGAGTATTGAAATAGGCGGATTTTTTGGATTTATAGTACTGGCCCTAGATATTTGGGCCATCGTGAACCTGATGTCGTGTAAAACCTCCAACGCGGCAAAAGTAGGTTGGATTTTAGCAATTATCATTTTGCCAGTGATGGGTTTTATAGCGTGGTTGTTATTAGGGCCACGAACATTGGACCAAGATATTAGCTGATTAGGGCTTCTCGACCGCTAGTCCGACTTTTTGCCCCTAAGACAACATCAATGTTTGGCGATCCGAGCCGCAAATAAAGCCCCAAGAGGCTAGGCTAGTTTAGCCCCAAAACGTCCTGCATATCGAACAGACCATTTGGTTTGTCCGCAAGCCATCGTGCGGCGCGTACCGAGCCTGTGGCGTAAATAGAGCGGTTGCTCGATTTGTGAGTGATCTCTATGCGCTCACCGGCAGCGGCAAATAGCACCGTGTGGTCGCCAACGATATCTCCGGCACGAATGGTTTCAAAGCCAATGGTCTTTTTATCTCGAACACCAGTGACGCCTTGACGGCCATAAACCGCGCACTCTTCTAATGTACGGTTTAGCTGCTGAGCAACGATCTCGCCCATTTTTATTGCGGTGCCCGAGGGTGCATCTACTTTGTTGCGATGATGGGCTTCGATAATTTCGATATCGGAATCTTCACCAATAATACGTGCCGCCAGTTCAATCAGCTTAAAACTAAGGTTTACGCCAATAGCCATATTGGGGGCGAAGACCACGGCTATTGCTTTGCTGGCGTCGGTGATTTGTTGTTTTTGTGGATCACTAAAACCGGTCGTGCCAATGACTATTTTTTTGCCCGCAGCGAGGCAAACCGAAAGGTTGTATGCGCTGGTTTCAGGGTTGGTGAAGTCAATCAGTAGGTCGAAGTGATCGGTGGCTTTCGCGAGGTCATCTACCGGCGTTACGCCAAGCGCGTCAACTCCAACCAATTCGCCAACGTCAACAGACAATAAGCTAGATCCAGCGCGTACCGTCGCTGCGCCCAGTTCGACGTCTGGAGATTGGCAGATGGCTTCTACCAATGTGCGGCCCATTCGGCCTGAGCATCCCGCGACTGCAATTTTCATGGGTATTCCTGTGGGGCTTGTGTAAGTAGCGGGATTGCTGGGGTTAGAATGGGTTACTTTTCTTCAAAAAAGTTCTTCACACCATCAAACCAAGTGGATTTTTGCGGTGTGTGGTCGCCACTTTTTAAAGAGTCTTGGAATTTTTTCAGTAGCTCTTTTTGTTTCTTGCTGAGTTTTATCGGCGTTTCGACGCTTACACGGCAAAGCAGATCACCGGGGCCGCCGCCACGTACTGAAACAACACCTTTGCCACGTACGCGGAACATTTTTCCGGTCTGAGTCTCGCCTGGTATTTTAAGGTTTACTCGGCCTTCAAGAGTAGGTACTTCTAATGCTCCACCCAGCGCCGCATCCACAAAGCTGATGGGTACATCGCAGTACAGGTTACGGCCATCGCGCTCAAAGATAGCGTGCTCTTTAACCGAAATTTGAACGTACAAATCGCCGCTGGGGCCACCCAAAGTACCGGCTTCGCCTTCTCCGGCTAAGCGGATACGGTCGCCGTTATCAACACCAGCAGGCACTTTGACCGATAGGGTTTTACTGTCTTGAACCAAGCCTTCACCACTACAGGTGCGGCAAGGGTCTTTAATCATTTTGCCAGTGCCGCGACAGCGAGGGCAGGTTTGCTGTACAGAAAACGGCCCCTGCTGCATGCGTACTTGGCCCATACCGTTACAGGTAGTACAGGTTGTTGGGCTGGTGCCTTTTTTTGCGCCGCTGCCGTTGCAAGGGTCGCAGTGATTCATGGTTGGAATCTTGATTTTAACGGTCGTGCCGCGCACCGCGTCTTCTAGCGAAAGATCAAGATTGTAGCGAAGGTCTGCGCCTTGTTGGGCTCGACTACGGCCTCTGCCGCGACCGCCGCCTCCACCACCAAAAATATCACCAAACACATCGCCAAATACATCGCCAAAACCACCGCCACCGCCACCTCCGGCACCGCCGTTTTCGAAAGCTGCGTGGCCAAACTGGTCGTAATTGGCACGTTTTTCAGAATCCGAAAGCACTTCGTTGGCTTCGTTGGCTTCTTTAAACAAGTTCTCGGCATTGGGATCATCGGAATTACGATCCGGGTGATATTTCATCGCCAGTTTGCGATAAGCCTTTTTGATGGCTTTTCCATCCGCATCACGGGGTACGCCAAGAACTTCGTAATAATCTTTTTTGGACATTTTTAGGTGCTTTTTCGGCTTAAAAAAATACGCCGGTGACACATAAAATATGTCACCGGCCTATGGATTAATTGCGTGTTTAGTGCGATTTAATCAGGGGCTTTTTAGGCCCAATTGAATACTACTTGTCGTCTTTAACTTCTTCAAACTCGGCATCAACTGCATCGATATCATCATCAGAGCCAGCAGTTTCTGTAGCAGATTCTACATCACCCATGTCTGGCTGTGCAGCGGCCATACGTTGAGCAAGGCCAGATGCCGCTTCGCTGAGTGCGGTTGTTTTAGCTTCGATGGCATCTTTGTCGTCGCCTTTTAAGGCTTCTTCAAGTTCAGTTAGCGCAGTTCCGATTGAAGTGGTTTCTTCTTCGGTGGCTTCATCGCCGGCTTCTTCAAGTGCTTTACGTGTTGCGTGCACAAGTCCGTCGCCTGTGTTGCGAACCGAAACCAGCTCTTCAAAGCGTGCATCCTCTTCTGCATGGCTTTCGGCATCACGAATCATGTTTTCGATGTCTTCGTCGGAAAGACCACCGGAGGCTTTGATCTCGATGCTTTGCTCTTTGCCGGTTGCTTTATCCTGTGCCGATACTTTCAAAATACCGTTGGCATCCAGATCAAAAGAAACTTCAATTTGCGGTGTGCCCCGTGGTGCAGCTGGGATATCCGCAAGGTCAAAGCGACCCAATGATTTGTTTTGGTTGGCTTGTTTGCGCTCGCCCTGAACTACGTGAATGGTTACCGCTGACTGGTTATCGTCTGCGGTTGAGAAAGTCTGCGATTTAGTCGTTGGAATCGTAGAGTTCTTCTCAATCAGTGGCGTAGTCACGCCGCCCATGGTTTCAATGCCCAAGGTCAGTGGAGTTACGTCTAGCAGCAATACGTCGGTGACATCACCGGAAAGTACAGCGGCTTGAATGGCTGCGCCCATGGCAACGGCTTCGTCGGGGTTTACGTCTTTACGAGGTTCTTTGTTAAAAAACGCTTTAACTTTTTCTTGCACCAGCGGCATACGTGTTTGGCCGCCGACTAAAATCACTTCGTCGATTTCTGAAGGGTTGAGGTCGGCATCTGCCAAGGCAATTTTAAGTGGCTTAAGCGTACGCTCAACCAGATCATCAACCAATGCTTCTAATTTGGCGCGAGTCACTTTGATCACCAAATGCTTAGGACCACTGGCGTCTGCAGTGATGTAAGGCAGGTTGATCTCAGTTTGTTGTGCAGTAGAAAGCTCGATTTTAGCTTTCTCTGAAGCTTCTTTAAGACGCTGTAGAGCCAAAGGATCGGTGTGCAGATCGATACCGCTTTCGCTTTTGAATTCTTCTGAGAGATATTCGATCAATCGTAGATCGAAATCTTCACCACCAAGGAAGGTATCGCCATTGGTAGCCAATACTTCGAAGGAGTGTTCGCCTTCCACTTCAGCGATTTCAATCACTGAAATATCGAATGTACCACCGCCTAAGTCAAATACCGCGATGGTTACGTCGCCACGGTTTTTGTCCATGCCGTAGGCCAGTGCAGCGGCGGTTGGCTCGTTGATGATTCGTTTGACGTCGAGTCCGGCAATTTTGCCTGCATCTTTGGTTGCTTGACGCTGAGAGTCGTTGAAGTAAGCCGGCACGGTCACGACCGCTTCGGTGACTTCTTCGCCAAGATAGTCTTCAGCGGTCTTTTTCATTTTCTTGAGAATGTGCGACGAGATTTGCGGCGGTGCCATTTTCTCACCACGGATATCAATCCATGCATCACCGTTGTCTGCTTTGGTGATGGTGTAAGGCACCATTTTGGCGTCTTTCTGTACGACTTTGTCGTCGTACTTGCGGCCGATTAAACGCTTGATGGCGAACAATGTATTGGTAGGGTTGGTAACGCCCTGACGTTTGGCTGGTTGGCCAACCAAGATTTCATTGTCTTCAGCGTAAGCAACGATAGAAGGCGTCGTACGGTCGCCCTCAGCGTTCTCGATCACTTTGCACGTAGTGCCTTCCATAACCGCCACACAGGAGTTGGTGGTGCCAAGGTCTATACCAATAATTTTTCCCATCGGGATTCTCCAGTTCTTTCTATTTAATAGGTTTGAAAACAACGACAATGCGCCGGGCAGTTTTCGTTGTAGTTAATATGGTCGCGATTGTTCTTTATTCAAGGGGCGGGCTAGCGGTATTGGTTAATTTTTGGAAACCATTACCATCGCAGGGCGAATCACCCGGCCATTTAGGCTGTAACCTTTTTGCACAACATGCAGTACCGTGTTGGGTTCAACCTCTTTGTTTTCGATCATCGACATGGCCTGATGAACCTGTGGATCAAAGGGCTCGCCTGCCGGGTCAATTACTGTAATGTCGAATTTGGCAATCACATCGAGGAAACTCTTCAGCGTAAGGGTGATGCCTTCTTCGATCGTTTTGGTGGATTCTTCGTCTGGCGTGATGGTTTCAAGTGCTCGCTCGAGGTTATCAATCACCGGTAGCAGCTCTGCACTGAATTTATCGAGCGCGAATTTGTGGGCTTTTTCGACGTCGGCTAATGAGCGTCTGCGAATATTTTGCATCTCTGCTTGAGTGCGCAGAGTTTGGTCTTTGGTATCGGTAAGTTGTTGCTCAAGGGTTTCGATGCGAGCCTGCATGATTTCGACTGAGTCAAGCCCTTCGCCGTTGGCATTAGTGTTGGCTTGTGCTTCAGCGTCTGGGGTGGTTCCAGGTGACTCAGCAGGCTGTTCCGCGGGGTCTTGTTGTAGGTTTTCTTCGCTATTGTTGGTTGACTGGTCTTCTGACATGGCGCTCTCCGTCGATAACAGGCTCCCAACTAGATTGAAGAGGAACCAAACATGCGAGCGAATATGGGGTTCAGCCGGTAGAATTCAAGGCGGCGCCGAGTATTTTTGCAGTTATATCTACCACCGGGATCACTTTTTCGTAGGCCATGCGGGTTGGGCCAATGATGCCAAGCACACCTACGGTGTCGGCATTGAGCTCGTAGGGTGCCGTGATGATGGAGCAATCCCCGAGCATTTGATGGCCAGATTCTTGGCCAATAAACAGCTGCACACCCTGCGCGCCAATGCAGCCTTCCAGTAAATGCAGCATATCTTTTTTGTGTTGAAGGGTTTCTAGCAGTGCTTTGGCCTGCTCAATGCTTTCAGATTCGTCGGCATTTAACAGGTGGGTATAACCAGAAAGCAGCAGCTCGGCAGACTGCTCGCCTACTTCAAAAGCTTTGCCAGCAAGGTCACGCACTGCTTGCAGTTTTAAGTCGAAGATCACCTGTTCTTTTTTAACGCTATCGAAGAGGTCTTTACGAATGGCATCGAGCCCTTGGCCAAGGTAGTTATGGTTGATGTAGTTGGCAGCTTCTTGTAGCTCCGATGAGCTGTAAGCGCGCTCCGCATGAATCACCCGGTTTTCCACTTCCTTTTCGTTAAAGACCAAAATCACCAAAACGCGGGTGTTCGATAAGGGCAAAAATTCAACCTGCCGAAGTACCGTGTGGCTTGCGGCTGGCAAGGTAACGACCGCAGCCAATTGCGTCATGCGCGACAACATTTTTGAAGCGGCCTCTACCAGCATTTGGGCGGGTTTGTCCGGGTCAAAGTTTTGCCGAATAGTGAATATTTCGTGCTCAGCTAAAGGCTTAATGGTCAGTAAACTATCAACAAAAAAGCGGTATCCGCGCTCGGTAGGGATTCGCCCAGCAGAGGTATAGGGCGACTGAATATAGCCTTGCCCCTCAAGCTCGCTAAGAATATTGCGAATGGTCGCCGAACTAACCGAAAGGTCAGCAACCTCCGCAAGGGTTTTTGAACCCACGGGCTGGCCATCGATGATGTACCGTTCGATCAGTATCTTGAGCAGCTGCTGGGCGCGAGGGTTAATGTTCATGTCGGTGCTAAGGCGTTGCTGTGATCCAAAATAAGGTTAATTCAACTATAAATGGGGGCGCAGGCTCAAACTTAAAGTGCTGGCCACCACAGTTGTTACCATTGAGGGGCCATATTATGATGATGCATTGTGATCGGCAAACGTTGTGATCGGGAAGTATTGTTATCGGGAAATATGTATCCAGTTAAAATCCTATGCTTAGCCAACTAAAAATATCTAATTTCAAAATTGTCGAAGAACTCATACTGAATCTTGATGCTGGAATGAGCGTCATTACCGGTGAAACCGGTGCGGGTAAATCAGTGTTGGTTAGCGCGCTAAACCTTGTGTTGGGCGACAGAGCCGACCGAGGCGTGGTGTTAGAGGGCTGCGAGCGCGCTGAGCTCACCGCAACCTTTGAGCTACAAGGTAATGCAGAAGCGCAAAATTGGCTCAAACAACGTGATCTCGACGACAGCTCAGGTGACGGTTTAAGCGGCAACAGCCAATGCATCGTACGCCGAATTTTGACTCAAGAAGGGCGCTCACGGGCTTATATTAACGGCCAGCCATCACCGATGGCAGACCTCAGAGAACTCGGCGAAATGCTGGTCGATATTCACGGCCAGCATGAACATCAATCTTTATTACGCAGCGATGTGCAGCTTCAATTGCTAGATCAGTTTTCTGGCCATACCGAGCTATTAGCCCAAGTTCAAACCAGCGCAGAGACGTGGCGCAGCCTGTCGGACACTATTACAGCGCTGCAAGCCAACGTAGCCGAAGCCGACGCACGGCGAGACTTTCTCGATTTTCAGCTGATTGAGCTGCAATCGTTGGATATGTCCGAACAAGAAATCATCGAGCTAGACCAAGAACAAAAGCGTTTAGCCCGCGCAAGCGAAACACTCGACGCAGGCCATCAAGCCTACCGGCTGTGCAGTGAAAACGAAGATTCCGCACTGGCATCCTTAAACAAAGCGATTGTCCTGCTAGGCGATATCCCAGACCCCGCATTAACCGCCACCATTGAACTGCTCAGCAGCGCACAAATACAAGTTGAAGAAGCCGCCAGCGACCTGCAGGCCTATCTCGATAAGCTTGATTTAGACTCAGGCCGGATCGGTGAAATTGAACGTAAAATGGAACAACTGTTCGAAATGTCGCGCAAGCACCGTATCAAACCCGCAGAGCTGCCACGCCTATTGAGCGACCTGCAAAGCGAGCGCGAGCAGCTTGAATCCGGCGGTGAGCGACTAAACCAGCTCGCAATAGAGCTTGCAGTCATCGAGAAAAAATACCAAAGCGCGGCGCTTAAACTGAGCCAATCTCGTAGTAAATCGGCCAAAAAAATATCCAAACAAGTCAGTGAGCGTATGCAAGGGTTAGGCATGGCAGGCGGAGATTTTAGGGTGCAATTACAAGCATTGGAGTCTGGCGCGCCATCACCGCGCGGCAACGAAAAAGCCGTATTTGAAGTGAGCACCAACCCAGGTCAAACGCATAAACCACTGGGGCGCGTAGCCTCCGGCGGCGAACTTTCACGCATTAGCTTGGCTATTCAGGTCATCACCGCAGATCATTCAGCCATATCGACCCGAATATTCGACGAAGTAGATTCCGGTATTGGCGGCGATACTGCCGACATCGTCGCCGAACGTCTGCATGAACTGGGTGAAAAGAGCCAAATAATCTGTATTACTCATTTGGCCCAAGTAGCTGCCCGTGGCGACCAACATTTCAAAGTGTTGAAACAGGTGGTTAAAGGCCGAACCGGGGTGAACTTAACCCAGCTCCATGGTGATGAAAAAACTTCAGAAATCGCCAGAATGCTTGGTGGTAACGCGGAATCAAAGCAAGCATTGGCGCATGCGCAAGAGATGTTGGGTAACGGTTGAAGTTGAGTAGCGGCTGAGAATGCCTTTTCAAATTGCTTTTCGGGAGTACTGATTGCTCCGTCGAAGTGTATCGTTTTAATCTCGCCTAATCGCTTTGTACGACGGGTGTCGTCACTGATGACCTATCGAGACTCATTCACTAAACCTTGATTGGCAGCCGTTTTGAGTAAGCGGTTGCCAATCAAGGGTGCTATTCAGCTGGCGTTACCAGCCTTGAGCTAAGGCTGCCTCTTCACGAACCAGTTCAGGTGAACCTAACAACTGCCGATTTAAACCGACACGTTTGAACCAGTAGTGCAAACCCAGCAGGTCAGTAAAACCCATACCGCCGTGTACTTCGGTTGCGGTTTTGGCAATGTCGCGCCCTACTTCCGACAGATGTGCCTTGGCATGGCAGGCCAGTGCTCTGGTCTCTTCTGGCATATCGTTCACAGTATGAGCGGTATACCAGATCAGTGAGCGGCATGGTTCAAGATCTGAAGCCATCTCTGCGCACATATGTTTAACCGCCTGGAATGATCCAATCACACGATCGAACTGCTTACGCTCTTTGGCGTAGGCAACCGCTTGTTCAACCATTACCTGGGCAGCACCCAAAGTGTCGGCGGCGATCATGATGCGACCGGCATCAATGGTTTTTAGCAGTGGTTCTTTGTCGTTTTTCGATCTGGGCAGTGTGTCGGCTTCTGCAGCATCGAACACAATTTCCGCTACTGCGCGGGTTTTGTCGATGGTTTTTAAAGCTCTGCGTGTTACGCCAGATGAGTTAGCATCAACAATATGCAGTGCGCCGCTATCGTCGGCGATGATCAGCATGTCTGCGTCAATACCGTCGACCACAAACATCGCTTTTCCGCTGAGTGTCCCGTCAGAATATACGATGCCGTCGGTTTCTCTGCGGGCAATTTGCTCGGTTACGCCAACGCCAAATACGGTGTCGCCGGATGCAATTTTAGGTAGCCAGTTTTCTTTTTGTTCTTCGCTACCGCCGCTCAGTAGGGCAACTGGAGCCATAATGGCAGAGCCAATAAAGGGTATTGGCGCAATGGCACGGCCTAATGCTTCGGCTATTAACGCGGCATCTAGAAAGCCCATATCTACACCACCGAGTTCACCGGGGATGATAATTCCCAAAATGCCAAGGTCACAAATACCCTGCCATACGTCGGCTTGTTTGGTGATGCCGCCAGCAACGCCTTCGCGCACAACATCCAGACTACAACTGCTTTTAAGGTATCCGCTAACGCTGTCTTGCAGCATTACCTGCTCTTCACTTAATGCAAATTCCATGACTATGCCCCCTGCTGATATTTTGGTTCTTTGGGTAACCCGAGGGCACGCTCACCAATCATGTTTTTCTGAATTTGGGCGGTGCCGCCACCAATAATTAACCCAAGGTCCAGCATGTAGCTCTTCTGCCACATACCCGCATCACGAATGTAAGGGCTGTCTTCATACAACACGCCCAGTTCACCCATTGCATCAATCGCCAGTGCAGCAATTTGATGGTTAAGCTCACAACCCTGAAGTTTGACGATCCAGCGAGGAAGGCCCGGCTCCTCTTTTTTAAGATAAGCCGTGAGTATGCGCATTCCGTTGTATTTCATGCCTAACATACGCGCCTGTAGCCTCATCAGTCGATCGCGATAAGCCGGTATTTTGATCAGCGGTGTGCCGTCGATGGTTTCATTTTTCATCAACTCAACCAATGAACGTAACCGGCTTTCGGTCTGGTTTGGATCACCCAAACTGCCGCGCTCATGTTGTAACGTTGCGTTGGCTACAAACCAGCCTTCGCCACGTTTGCCAACAATGCCATCCGCCGGTACGCGGCAATCGGTAAAGAAGGTTTCGTTAAAGATCGCTTCACCGGTCATGGTGACCAGCGGGCGTACTTCGATACCGGGTCGATCCATTGTGAAAATCAGATAACTGATGCCTTGATGCTTGGGTGCATCTGGCTCTGTTCGGACTAGACAAAAACACATGTCTGCGTGTTGAGCTCCAGAGGTCCAGATTTTCTGGCCGTTGATGACCCATTCATCGCCCTCTAGCACCGCTTTGGTAGAAAGGGACGCAAGATCCGAACCGGAGCCGGGCTCTGAATAACCCTGACACCAAATCATTTCGCCGTTGACAGTGGGTTCAATCAGCTCTTGTTTTTGTTTCTCTGTGCCCAGTTCAAGCAGTACTGGTACAACACGTTCGTCGCCGCTGTGTCCCGGTCGTACATTCGCGCGGGAAAATTCTTCGGCAATGATGTGGCTTTCGAGCAAGTCGAACTCTGCTCCGTAACCACCATATTTTTTGGGAATGTATCGCGCAGCGTAGCCACGTTTGATCAGTAGCTGCTGCCATTGTTTTGCTTCATCACTGGCTTTGCCAATGCTTGCGCGACCTTTTGGTGCGCTGTCTTTATGTTCCTTTAGAAACTGCTGCAGTTCAGATCTGAATATCTGATGCCGTTCGCTGTAGGCCAAATCCATATAAAATCTCCTTTTCTTTTATCGTTATGGGGAATTAAATTAATTCGTTTTCAGGTCAATCAATTTGGGGGTTATTCGCCAGTAAAAACCGGTTTTCTCTTCTCGTAAAACGCCGTCTTGCCTTCTATGGCATCTTTGCTGCCGCTTAATATTTTAACTTGATCAAGCTCCTGTTGAAGCCCCGCTGCAATACCCTGGTTAACTCCGGTGTGGATCGAACGCATAACCGCTTGAACCGCTAAAGGTGGCCGCGCTGCCAGTGCATTGGCGAATTCGCGGACATCCGGCATCAGTGTTTCGCGGCTGCAAATTTTGTCGACCAGCCCAATGCTTTGCGCTTCTTGGGCGCGGATTCGTTTGCTTAGAATGATCATTTCGGTAGCTTTGGAGCGGCCCACCAAACGCGGCAACCGCTGGGTTCCACCCCAAACCGGCATGACGCCAAGCTCGGTTTCTGGTAACCCGATGATGGCTTTTTCTGCATCGACCATAAACCGGTAATGACATGAAATAGCTATTTCACAACCACCGCCCAGCGCGTAGCCGTTGATCGCTGCAATGACGGGTTTGGACATGGCTTCAATACGGTTGCAAACAGATTGTGCTTTGAGTGTGACGACATCGCCGCCGCTTCGGTCGGACAGATCCATTCCGGCAGAAAAACCTTTGATGCCCGCTCCGGTCAAGATAATTACCCGTATGTTCCGCTCGTTTTCAGCCTCATCGAGTGCCTTTTCTAGCGCGACAAATGCAGCCAAGTTCATGGCGTTGGCGGGCGGGCGGTTAATTTCGATGGTTAATAGGTGGTCTTCACGGGTCAGTATCAGCGGATCATCGCTACTCATTGCATCACTCCCTGTTATTGTAGTTTTCACTTAGAGGTGATCAGTGTAAGGGAAAATGCAGTCGTGGACTAACTGGCTATGCATTGAATGAATAGCTTGGCCATGTGTTTGGGATATGAATGTTTAGCCTGGGGTTGGATTTGATTTGAATCAATCATGGCCGATTACAGGCATTAGGTTTGTGGACAATATCCGCGTGGCTGTTTATTCTTTTTGCTGGCAAGTAAAGTGTGCCACCAAGTTTAGCGAACAATAAATCTAATAACGCACCACCTGTACGATCTTCGATATATTTCTATTCACAAGGAAGCAGCCAAGCATAAGGAGCTTATAGTTATGTCTAATAACAGTGCTGAACAATTTGATGCCGTCATCATTGGTGCCGGAATATCCGGCTTGTACCAACTACTAAAACTGCGTCAGCAAGGAATGAAAGTTAAGGTTTTTGAAACCGGTGACGGAGTTGGCGGAACCTGGTATTGGAACCGCTACCCAGGCGCGCGGTTTGATTCAGAAAGTTATAGCTACGCGTATTCTTTTTCAGAAGAATTGCTGGACGAGTGGGATTGGGGCGAGCATTTTGCTGGGCAGCCAGAGACGCTGCGCTACCTAAACCACGTTGCGGATAAGTTTGATCTGCGTAAAGATATTCAATTTAATAGCAAAATTAAATCAGCCATTTATAACGATACGACCGGTCGTTGGTTAGTAGAAGCAGAAGACGGCAGCCAAGCCGACGGCCAGTTTTTGATCACCGCTATTGGCCCACTGTCGGCGTTTACCATGCCTAATATTCCTGGCATTGACGATTTCAAAGGTGAATCGTGGCACACCGCCCGCTGGCCCCACGAGCCGATTAGTTTTGAAGGCAAGCGAATAGGGGTGATTGGCACCGGCGCAACCGGTGTTCAAACCATTCAAGAAGTGGCTAAAACCGCCAAGCATCTTACTGTGTTTCAGCGCCGCCCAAACTGGTGCGCACCGCTCAATAACGGCAAAATCACAGCCGCAGAGCAGCCCGATCTAAAAAAACGTTACCCCGAAATATTCAAAACCTGTTTAGAAACCACCGGTTGTTTCTTGCATGCACCCACCATGACAAGTGCCCATGATGCTACGCCAGAAGAGCGCGAAGCACTCTACGAAAAACTCTATGCCGAGCGTGGTTTTGGCATATGGGTAGGGGCATATTACGACACGTTAATGGATGAAACGGCCAATCAATATTTAACCGATTTTATCGCAAACAAGATTCGTGGACGTGTAAAAGACCCAGAGACCGCAAAAAACTTAATACCGGTAGACCATGGTTTTGGGACAAGGCGCGTACCGCTAGAAACCAAATACTATGAGGTGTACAACCAAGATAATGTTCGATTGGTTAACGTGAAAGACGACCCGATTGAAACCATTACGGCTAAGGGTGTGAAAACCATCGCTGAAGAACATGAGCTAGATATGTTGTTTTATGCGACAGGCTTTGACGGTATTACCGGTGCTTTTGACCGTATCGATATTCGTGGTGTAAATGGCGTTAAGCTAAAAGACAAATGGGATGAGGAAGTTAAAACCTATTTGGGCATGCAGATCGTTGGGTTCCCGAATATGTTTACCTTGGTAGGCCCGCAAAACACCGCGACGCTTTGTAATATTCCCCGTTGTATCGAGCAAAACGTTGAGTGGGTAAGCGATACGATTCAATACATGCGTGACAACAAACTCAATAAAATTGAGCCGAAGGATCAGTTCCAAGAAAAATGGACAAAAGAGCTGATTGAAATGGCTTCTATGTCGATGTTCATGAAAGTGCCTTCGTGGATTTCTGGTCAGAACTCAAATGTCGCGGGTAAAGACAAACCGCGATACATTGTTTATATGGGCGGCGCACCGATGTACCGAGAAGTGTGCGACCAAGAAGCAAACTCTGGTTATGAAGGGTTTAACCTCGCGTAAGTATAAATCACTACGTGCTCGGGGCCACCCGAGCACGTGTTTTTTGGGCGTCATTGTCCAATCAATGACCTTTATTTGTGCAGCCATTCCTACCGAAACTAGCCTTCAACTTTACAGGCTACAACGCTATGATGGGTCCATAATATTTTGGATCTAATAATAATTTAAACGGAGAAATGCTATGGGTTGGAATTACGGTGATATAAGCGATGCAGTTGGAGCAGTAGTACCGGGAGATAATCCGGCGCTAATTCACGACGGCAAAGTGACCACCTGGAAAGACTTTGTGTTTCGCACTAATAACCTGGCTACGCAGTTGTTGGAGAGCGGTTTAAAGACCAACGATAAAGTTGCTTTTTATCTGCGCAACGTTCCTGAATACAGCGAACTTCAAGTGGCCTGCTTTAAAGCGCGTTTGGTTCATGTAAACATCAACTACCGCTACGTAGCGGACGAACTGCACTACATCATCGATAACTCTGATTCAAAAGCAGTGTTCTATTCGACTGAATTTTCTGACCGTGTTGAAGCGATCAAACCAAACCTACCAAAAGTAGAGCATTGGATTGAAGTGCAAGATGGCGCGCAAGGCATAGATGGAGCATCGCAATACGAAGATCTTGTTAATAAAGGCGATGGCCAAACTCTTGATATCGTGCGTTCCCCCGACGATGAAGTATTCCTTTATACCGGCGGAACCACCGGCATGCCTAAGGGCGTGATTTGGCGTCAAACCAGTATTTGGGGCGACGAAGGCGGCGCAACTGCTATCAATGAGCCACCAAAAGACCTTGCTGAACATGCTGCGAACGTTAAAGCCAATGGCGGCGGAGCCAGAATACTGGTTGCGTGCCCATTGATGCATGGCACCGGTATGCTGACAGCAATGGCTGGCATGGCTGGCGGCGGGTGTATCGTCACTCAGTCCATGCTCAAGTTCGATGCCAGCAACCTGTGGGCTTGTGTAGAGCGAGACAAAGTAAATGCCATCTCCATTGTCGGTGATGCCTTTGCTAAACCGATGTTAAATGCGATGGAAGAGAATCCCGGAAAATGGGACTTTTCTTCATTGATGGGAATCACATCATCAGGGTTGATGTGGAGCCCAGATGTTAAAAAAGGCCTACTGAAGCATCACCCCGGCATGGTACTGATGGACAAATTTGGTTCATCCGAAGGGCTTGGTTTTGGCGGTGTTGAGACGCGTGCAGGCGAAGACGTTTCCTCAGCTAGGTTTGAAATTGGCCCAACCTGTAAAGTATTCACTGAAGATTTCAAAGAAGTCACACCGGGTAGCGAAGAAGTTGGTTTTATCGCCATGCGCGGACACTTACCAGTTGGGTATTATAAAGACCCAGAGAAAACCGAAAAGACCTTCCCGACCATCAATGGTGAGCGATACAGCATTCCTGGTGACTGGTGTCAGGTACGCGCAGATGGCAGCTTGATTCTTCTTGGCCGTGGTAGCGTTTGTATCAACTCTGGGGGTGAGAAAATTTACCCAGAGGAGATCGAAGAAGTATTGAAATCTAACCCTGGGGTTGAGGATGCGCTGGTAGTGGGTGTTCCCGATGATAAATGGGGGCAGTCGGTTACTGCGTTGGTACAGCCTACACCGGGTAATGATGTTGATGAAAAAGAGTTGATTGCCTTTGTTAAAACAAAACTAGCCGCTTACAAAGCACCCAAGAAAGTATTGTTTAACGATACTATTTTCAGAGCGCCAAATGGTAAATCTGACTACAAACGGGTTACTGAGTACGCTAAAGAAAAACTGGGTATTGCGTAAAGCCCTTTCAGGTCACCTTTTTCAATGAGGTGGCTTTAATCAGCACCGGGCTTTTTTGAGCCCGGTATTGGTTTAATCTGCAGTATCAAAACTTAAGCTAGCGGAGTTTACGCAATAGCGTAGCCCGGTATCTGTAGGACCATCCTCAAATACATGCCCTAAATGAGCATCGCATTTGCTGCAGATGATCTCTGTACGTATTGCGCCCATGCTAGCATCGGGCGCTTCGGTTACGATTTCGTCGCTGGTTCCAAGGCAGCTATCAAAACTAGGCCATCCGCAACCTGAATCAAACTTGCTGTTAGATTCAAACAGGTCAGTACCGCAGCAGATACACTGGTAAACTCCTGCACCTTTAGCGTCACATAACTCGCCGGTAAAAGGCCTTTCAGTGGCGGCTTCGCGGGTAACACGATACTGCTCATCGGTGAGTTGGTCGCGCCATTGTTGTTCTGTTTTAGTGATTTTTGGCATGGTACGGGTCCTTGGATGCTGGCCGCTAAACTTAAGTTGAGGTTGGTAATAGAATGTCTGCGTGTTGGTTGATATCACCCAATGGCAAAATCATCTCTCACGCATAGGCATCAGAGTATATAATCATTGCGTGCTGCAAAGCATATACTCTTGCACTGTTGTTTGAATTAACCATAACTGTATCTGATCAAAGATTTAAAGTCGCCATGTCACATTTTAAAAAATCCACAAAACTGTCAAACGTTTGCTACGACATTCGTGGCCCCATATTGCAACAAGCCAATATGTTGGAAGAAGACGGCCACCGCATTCTAAAATTAAATATTGGTAATCCAGCCCCGTTTGGCTTCAATGCCCCTGAAGAAATTGTGATGGATGTCATTCGGAATTTACCTGCTGCACAAGGTTATTCTGAATCAAAGGGTATTTATTCCGCACGCAAAGCAGTGATGCAAGAGACCCAACGCCTAGGCATAAGCAATGTTGGGATAGATGATATTTATCTTGGCAATGGCGCCAGCGAACTGATTCAAATGGCGATGCAAGCGCTCCTTAACGGCGGCGACGAAGTGCTGTTGCCTGCACCAGATTATCCGTTGTGGACTGCCTCAGTTAGCCTTAGTGGCGGAACGCCGGTTCATTACTTGTGCGACGAATCTGCCGGCTGGCAGCCAGATATTGACGACATCAAAAGTAAAATCACACCAAACACTCGCGGTATTGTGGTTATTAACCCCAATAACCCGACCGGCGCGGTGTATAGCAAAGCATTACTGGAGCAAGTTGTTGAACTCGCACGTCAGCATAATCTGATTGTCTTTTCCGACGAAATTTACGACAAAATTCTCTATGACGGTGCATGCCATATTCCACTGGCATCATTAGCTGATGACGTGTTTTTTGTAACATTTAATGGCTTATCTAAGTCATACCGTTCTGCAGGTTTTCGTGCAGGCTGGATGATACTAAGCGGCGCAAAGCATCGCGCAAGGGATTATGTAGAAGGCCTCGATATGCTTTCTTCAATGCGCCTTTGCTCTAACGTGACGGGCCAATACGGCGTACAAACTGCCCTTGGTGGTTACCAAAGTATTAATGATTTAGTACTCCCTGGCGGCAGGCTTCGCGACCAAAGAGATAAAGCTTGGGAGCTGCTAACGGCAATTCCTGGTGTGAGCTGCGTTAAACCCAAAGGTGCGTTGTACCTGTTTCCAAAGCTTGATCCAGAAATGTACCCCATTAAAGACGATGAGCAATTGGTGCTAGATTTACTACGCCAAGAGCATCTCTTGGTAGTGCAGGGCAGCGCATTTAATTGGCCCGATGCTCAGCACTTTAGAATTGTGTTTTTACCGCGTGAAGATGAACTCGAAATAGCCATCGGGAAAATAGCTCACTTTCTCGAGAGCTACAGCCAGTAATCACTAAACCCTGCAGTATTGTTGAATGCCCGGCTGGCAATATTGACCGCCGGGTAACATTCAATTTAGCCGAATTTTTCGTCCAGCCATTTGTCTACAGAAAACAGTTTGGGCCCGTGTACCCACAACACCACCATCATTAAACCCCACATAATATGTTGTTGAACTCCCGCGGGGCTAATGTCTGGGTATGACATTGCCGCAACTAAATTCAGCATAAACAACCCAGCTAATCCAACACGGGTAAATAACCCCAACGCGATTAACACCGGCAAAATAAGCTCGCCCACGGTTGCAAGGTACGCGGCTATCTCAAATGGAATGACCGGCACGTCATACTCATATTCAAACAACATGAGGGTCGTATTCCATGTTTGAATTTTGGTTAAACCCGAAAGTAAAAAAATTCGAGCTATCCAAATACGTAGCGCAATATCGAGTACAGGCTCTAGTCTTTCAAGCCATGAATAAACATCAATTCTAAGCGTTATAATTTTATTTGGCATGAAGTTTCCTCAGGGTTTATTTACGCGGTTTTTCAGCCGTTTGTGCTGAAATCACAAATCCAGCCTTTTGCCACAAACTCAGGTAGCAAAGTAGAAATGTCTATATTGTCTCCAGCTGGCTCAACCAATGCATCACAAATTTGCGAAAATGGTTTTGGCTCTGATAGCGCCTTTAGCAGCGCCCATTCATTCTTGTTTAATGGCTCAATTCTCATTTCGTAACCGTTGCGGCACAGCCACAAAAAAACTTCACCTTCATCTAAGTTAACCGCTGTATCGCCGATGTATTCTGGTTGGTTAACTTGCCATATCTTGTGAACGGGCCAATTAGAATGTATTAGCCGCCCAGCCTGTACCAAATGAAAAGTAACGTCTTTATCTTGTTGCTCAGCCAGGCTGCCAAAGTTTAATGGGCTGTCATCAGCTTCGTGAAATACCTGGTGCCAGTTCCATTCAAGCTTAGCGACGTCAGATAAATAAACTAATGATTCTGCAGGTTTGAATGTAGAAATAAATTCACAAAATAACGGGCTGTAGTTACTTAAGTCAGGGGAGGTCGATGCATGTTTAAAAACAAACTGCATGGCCATAGCATTAAAAAAAGCTTCACCCACCAGTGCAAAACACACCGGGTAAGTGTCAGCTAACGCAGTGGTCAAACCACCCACTACACCATCGCGATAAATATCCAATTGTTGTTGCGCCGACATTCTTTCATTTGGCGCAATAAGCGATGAAATGTTTTCGTTGGTGCTGGCGCAAGAACTATCAAAAATAGTCTTCAGGAAAAATTGTTGTTGTTCGCGAAGATTCATAACAAAGTTATTTTAAAGCTGTGCATATTAGCCGTTGGCATTTGATTGATTCATCATGATTGAGTTGGCCTTGTTTGCTTCATTCATCAATGTCTCAAATGAGGGTACATCGTTATCCCATTCTATTAAAGTTGGAACAGCGCCAAAGCGAGCAATGGCATGTTTATACAAATCCCATACAGGTTGGTGTACTT
>JAESUM010000084.1 GCA_016763075.1 Pseudomonadales bacterium | reverse complement strand
GGCGCGGGGCAGGATTCGGCCTCTGCGGTATTTCGTTTTTACTCGTACCGTGACCCTCGTTTAACCGAAACACTGGACGATTTCGACCAGTCTTTGGAGTGGCTAGCCACAGAACAACACGAGGAATCAAAGGTTGAAGAGGCTATACTAGGCGTCATTGGCGGCATGGATAAACCCGGCTCACCCGCTGGCGAAGCCAAGCAGGCATTTCATGCCGAGCTATCTGGCCGAACCTTGGCACACCGCAATCAAATCCGAGATCGCGTATTAAAAGTCACCCTCGATGAGCTTAAAGCCGTCGGTGCGAAATACCTTACGCCTGAAACCGCCAGCTTTGGTGTGGTTAGCCACGCAGCCATGGCAGATCAGCTTAAAGCTGAAGGCTTCGAACTAAAGCAACTGTAAGCAATACCCAGCGCTTTTGAACACACATTGAATGAGCCTCAGCGGCAACTAGAAGAGACAATAAAGAATGAGTAATGCACAACAATTGACCCACCTTAAACAGCTCGAAGCGGAAAGCATCCATATTATCCGCGAAGTAGCCGCCGAGTTTGATAAACCCGTCATGCTCTATTCAGTGGGTAAAGATTCCGCCGTTATGCTGCATCTTGCGATGAAAGCATTCTACCCTGGCAAGCCGCCGTTCCCGCTGATGCACGTAGACACCACGTGGAAGTTTAAAGAGATGATCGCCTTTCGCGATAAGCAAGCCAAGCGCGTTGGCATGGAACTACTGGTTCACATCAACCAAGAAGGCGTTGATGCGGGCATTGGCCCCTTCACCCACGGCAGCCAAAAACATACCGACGTAATGAAAACCGAAGGCCTTAAACAAGCCCTCAACAAATACCAGTTTGATGCTGCTTTTGGTGGCGCTCGACGCGATGAAGAGAAATCCCGCGCAAAAGAGCGTGTGTATTCGTTCCGTGACGAAAACCACCGCTGGGACCCAAAAAGCCAACGCCCAGAATTATGGAACCTCTACAACGGTAAAGTAAAAAAGGGCGAAAGCATTCGGGTATTCCCGCTTTCAAACTGGACTGAGCTAGATATTTGGCAATACATTTATATGGAAGACATTCCAATTGTGCCGCTGTATTTGGCCAAGAAACGCCCCGTAGTTGAGCGCGACGGCGTCACCATTATGGTCGACGATGACCGCCTGCCGCTTAAAGAAGGTGAAGTACCCGAAATGAAAATGGTGCGCTTTCGTACGCTGGGCTGCTACCCACTAACCGGTGCGGTCGAGTCCGAAGCCACTACATTGCCAGAGATTATTCAGGAAATGCTGCTAACCAAAAGCTCTGAACGCCAAGGCAGACTGATCGATTCAGACGAAGCCGGCTCCATGGAGCAGAAAAAGCGCGAGGGTTATTTCTAGCCTCGTTTTCTTTTGTTCTGCTTATAGAGATGAGCAATAACCAATGAGCTACAAGCGATGGGCCAACCGAACCGTTGACCCGCTAAAAAGGAGCGCACGCCTGCTCCCATATAAGCTTACTTACTGAACTTACTTACTGAACTTACTTACTGAACTTAAAACCATGTCTCACCAATCAGAACTTATTTCCGACGACATTCAAGGCTACCTTGCTGAACACGAGCGCAAACAACTGATGCGCTTACTCACCTGCGGTAGCGTAGATGATGGCAAAAGCACATTGATTGGGCGTTTGCTGCACGACTCCAAAATGATTTACGAAGACCAGCTCGAAGCCGTCAAAGCCGACAGTGTTAAATCGGGCACCACCGGCGAAGAAATTGACCTAGCGCTACTGGTCGATGGCCTGCAAGCCGAACGCGAGCAAGGCATCACCATTGACGTAGCGTACCGCTATTTCTCTACCTCCAGGCGTAAATTCATCATTGCCGACACCCCAGGCCACGAGCAATACACTCGTAACATGGCCACCGGTGCTTCCACCTGCGATTTAGCCATCATCTTGATCGATGCGCGCTACGGCATTCTGACCCAAACCCGCCGTCACAGCTATATCACCTCGTTGCTTGGCATCAAGCACGTATTGGTTGCGGTGAATAAAATGGACTTGGTCGACTACAGCGAAGAAGTCTTCGACAACATTTGCGCCGACTATAAAGAGCTGGCCAAAGAACTTGAGATTGAAGACATCCGCTATCTGCCGTTATCGGCTTTAACCGGCTGCAACGTGGTACACCAAAGCGAGCACACCCCTTGGTACCAAGGCCTGCCGCTGATGGAAACCCTCGAAACTATCGAGATTGCTAACGACGCCAACTTCGAAGATATGCGCCTACCGGTGCAATATGTAAACCGCCCCAACCTCGACCTTCGTGGGTTTTGTGGCACATTGGCTTCTGGTGTTGTACGCAAAGGCGACGAAGTGGTTGCTTTGCCATCGGGTAAAACCACCCGTGTCAGCGCCATTATTACCGCCGACGGCGAAATAGAAGAAGCACACACACCCATGGCCATTACCCTGACCATGGAAGACGAAATCGATATCAGCCGTGGCGATACCATCACACTGGTGAATAACCGCGCTGAAGTCGGCAACCGGTTTGACGCCAATATCGTTTGGATGGACGAAACCGCCTGCCTACCGGGCAAGCAGTATTACATTAAGCTGGGTGCCAATATGGTCACCGGCTCTATCGCGAAAGTGATTCACCGCACCGATATCAACACCTTCGAAAAGCACACAGATGCCAAACAGCTTCAGCTTAACGAAATTGCCCTGTGCGAGATCACAACCAATACACCGGTTGCCTTTGATGCGTACTCCAAAGTACAAAGTACTGGCGCGTTTATTTTGATTGACCGCCTAACCAACATCACCGTTGGTGCAGGCATGATCACCGCTGCAACCGCCGGTAACCAAAACCAAAACCGCGTCACCGAAGAAGAACGCCAAGCACGCTTTGGCCACAAACCTGCGCTGGTTAACCTAACCGGCGAGCAAGCCACCGAGCTGGGCCATGCCCTTGAGCGGAAATTGTTTGAACGTGGCTGCAACTGCTTACTGCTTGAGCAAAACGCGACCATCGCATCGGGCCCATTAGGCGAAATAGCCGAAGCCGGTGGTTTGATTGTGCTATGCCTTGAGTCACAAGCAGCCGTTGCTGGTGGTGCTGTCGATATCAATAGCGACACACTAAATGCTGATGCGGCTATTGAGCTGTTACTTGAGTCAGGAGTATTGGTTTAGCCGTTAATTAGCCCTCTCTTTAACTATTGTTTTGACTAAGAGCCTTCAACCTTGACTAAAGAGCCTTCAACCTTGACTAAAGAGCCTGCCAAACAAACACCAGAGCTTGCTGCTGAATGGTGTTTGTTGCAGAACCAACTCGATAGTTATGAAAAACATTCACTGCTAATAAAACTATTCAGCATTGGCCTGTTAGCCGCCGGATATTTTTCAAACCAACTGTCGGTGTTTGTTTTGTTATTGCTGCTGGTTTTGTGGCTGCAAGATGCCATTTGGAAGACTTTTCAATCACGCATTGAACAGCGCCTATTGCAGCTAGAACGCTTTTTGGCAACGCAGCCATCTGAAAACTCCGCCAACAACGGCAGTGATGAAAACAGCGCAGCGTACCAGTTTAATACCCTTTACCTGCAAAACAGGCCAAGCAGCATTGGCCTGATTAAAGAGTATTTAACACAAGCATTAAGACCCACCATCGCCTTCCCACACGTAGCTTTAGTTGCGCTCACGGCCTTTAGCTTATGGGCTAACTTATACATTTTTAACCTGCACAGCGCGGCATGAAACAGTATTTAGAACCTTCAGAGTTCATTAACAGCGAGCACCCGCAAATACAGGCGCAGGCCAAACGCCTAAAATCACATTTAAAAACCGATGTATACATCGCCAAAGCCTGTTTTGAATACGTGCGCGATACAATCTCCCACAGTTGGGATTACAAAATAGACCAAATCACCTGCAAAGCCTCTGATGTACTTCAGCATAAAACCGGATACTGCTACGCCAAAAGCCATTTGCTTGCGGCGCTATTACGCGCAAACGGTATTCCCGCAGGCTTGTGTTACCAGCGTCTTTTACTTTCTAGTGAGAGTACAGCCCACTGCCTGCATGGCTTAAACGCCGTATATTTAAAAGAGTTTGGCTGGTATCGCATAGATCCACGGGGCAATAAAGAAGGCGTAAATGCCCAGTTCACGCCACCGCTAGAGCAACTAGCCTTTAGCACCAATGGCCGCTTAGAAGCCGAGCTAGAAGGTATTTGGGCAGAGCCCTACCGCAGCGTCGTACACGCACTCACAACACAGCGAACCTGCCTGGGCGTTTACCAAAACCTGCCGGATATCCAACTCGACACGTAACACCAAAACCCCACGCTTCACCTGCTTCCAATTAGCACTTTGCATTCCCCTCTACCTCATATCGCTATAAACTTAGGCTCTTTCATACCACTTAAGCGCCCTTAGACATGAAGCCTTTAAATCCGTTTGCCCTACCTATTGATACCAGCCGCCCACAGCCTTTATTAAAAGCCTGGATGCTGCTGTCGTTGTTTTCGCTCATTGCCGCAGGGTTGTTTTCGCTGTTGCTGGTGCTTTCACGCACACCGGGGGTTCAGTCCTTTATTCCATGGGTAGATTTCTTCCACACCGCGCTGGTCGTGCATGTTGATCTATCGGTACTGATTTGGTTTTTATCCATGTCGGCGCTGCTGTGGAGCGTGCAAATTAGAGAAGCGCCCAAGTTTATAATGCTGGCCCCCGCGTTAGTGGCCGGCGGTACACTCATTATGGTGGTGTCACCCTTTGCCGGAGCCGGCGACCCATTAATGAACAACTACGTGCCGGTGTTACAACACCCGCTGTTCTTTTTTGGCATTAACACCGTTGCCGCAGGGGTAGCGCTGCAACTGTTTTACAACCTGTTAACCAGCTCAAAACCCGGCCGTAAAGGGCTGTTGCCATCTATTTTACAAGCCAGTGTCATCACCACATTTATTGCCCTGTTAACCCTTGGTTGGAACTGGAAAAACATAGCACCTACCCTAAGCGGCACCGCCTATTACGAAGTACTGTTTTGGGGCCCGGGGCATATTTTACAATTCAGCCATACCCTATTAATGCTATTCGTATGGGTTGTGCTCATTTACGCGCTGGGCAGCCAACTACCCACAAAAGCACGCACCACCGCCAGCCTATTATTGGTTGTGGTATTACCCGTGCTCGCCACACCCTGGATCTACTTTTCATTTGAAATGGAATCCATTGGCGCACGCTTGGCCTTTACAGACTTAATGAAATTTGGCGGGCTGTTATCACTGCCCATTGGCCTAATTTGCACCTGGAAAATACTCACCCTTGGCAAAGTAGATGAAGGCTTACGCCCCATAAGAGCCGCGCTGTTTTGCTCCCTCGTATTGTTTGCAACCGGCGGCATAATTGGCTTCTTAATCGAAGGCGTAAACGTGGTAATACCGGCCCATTACCACGGCTCCATTGTTGGCGTTACCTTGGCCTTTATGGGTTTAATTTACCTAATATTACCCAAACTAGGCTACGGCGCAGTGGACTCAAAACTAGGCAAAATTCAGCCCTTCGTTTATGGCGGCGGGCAAATGATGCACATACTTGGCTTAGCGTGGTCCGGTGGTTACGGCGTGCAAAGAAAGACCGCAGGAGAAGCACAAATTTTAGAACGCCTGCCAGAAGTATTGGGTATGGGGATGATGGGTTTAGGTGGGTTGATTTCAATTATTGGCGGCGTGTTGTTTTTGATTGTCGCGCTTAAATCCATTTTTGGTAAGCCGTCGACAATTGAAACGAACATGTAAACAATGGCCAATGCCCATTCCGCAATTATCCATGTTTAGTACCTTAATCTCCCAATAGATACATGGACAATGGGTTGATCTTCCCCCGATAAAGTGGACACCGGATTTATGGTATTAGACCGTGTTCATAGTCTATCGGTGACATGTACTCAATCCCTGAGTGTAATCGAACAGCATTGTAAAACTGGCTGATGTATTTAGCCAATGCACTGCGTAATGCTTTTACACGTTTGAATAGAGTGCCTCGTATTAACTCAGCCTTTAGGCTGTGGTAAAACGATTCCATAAAGGCATTATCGGTACAGTATCCCGGACGGTTCAAACGGCGTTTGCAATCCCATTGTTTGAGTGACGTCTGGAATGCTGAGCCGGTATATTCGATACCTCTATCGGCGTGGAATACAATCCCTGTTGGGTAACCGCGTTTCTTAAGTGCATATTGGAGCGTCGCTCGAGTTAACGCTGTAGTGCGGGTGGAGGACAATGACCGGCCGATGATGCGGCGAGAGTATTGATCCATCACGGTGGCCAGGTACTGCCACTGTCCATTAATTTTGAGATAAGTCAGGTCCGTACCCAGACTTGGTGGATGCCGTTGGGCCTCTCCATCTTGAGCAGTAGATTCTCGCCTTTGGCCTTGAACCGCTGTTGATCATCCAGATAGTGCTGGCTTACTTCCCGTTTCTGCCATGCGTAAAACCCACTGGTAGAAACACCGAGCCAACGGCATAGCGTGGTCACGCCTAATTCTCGGTATCGTTGGATGAATCCAAATCGTTCTGATGTTGTTCCGCCAGATACCGTTGCCACTTTTTTAGCAGGTCGTTCCCTTCTTGAGCTTTTCAATTTCTTTTTTCAGGCGGATATTTTCTGTGACTTCCCGCTCAGAAATGGCTTTCTTTATTTTCTTCACATCCACTCTCTTTTGGCCGCCCTCTTGCAATAATCCTTCGCGATATTCTTTACGCCAACGAGAAAGCATAAAGGGCTGAATATCCAATTCGATAGCGACCTGCTTAACTTGAATGCCGCCCTGGTAGCTTAGCTTAACCGCCTATATTTTGAATGCTTGAGTGTATTGCCATTTCCTGAATGATCAGAAGCTGTCGACTAAAGCGAGGCAAGATCATGCTCGAATCGAAAAATATTCGTGGGCCATCGCTTCGCGATTATAACCAACCATCATTTTCCGCTTAGCAAGGCGCTATGCGCACAAGATAGATAAAAATTAGCGCCGAAATTGAACTCAGAAGTATGGAAGACTTCGTTGACGCCATTAACCACGGGAATACCTTTAAGTATGTCTATTTTTTGGGGCATACAAAACCAAATTTGGGCAAAACGACGGGTTTAAAGCCTTTTCATCAATACCGTAATATCTAGGTTGAAGGCCCGTCCGGTGGATAAAATCTCGGGCGTCGGCCATGCCGCTGATAACGAGACCGGTGAGAACCCGAATAAATGGAGAGGTCTGAATCTTCTTGGGTTTGAGCTGGACAATAGGGGACAGACCACGATTAACCATTCAAATCGAATACCCCGCGAGCACCGCTAATTACTCCTAACATTCCACTGAATGTTATCCAGTACTCTATCAAGGGTAATCCAGTGCATGCTGGGATGCTTAAGCATCCGGCCGATTAACGACGGTCTAGTTATCGCGATATTGTATTAAACCAGGCTTGATTCTGCAGTTGTTGATATAGGCAAAACTCTCGGGGAAGCGCGGCGTCCTAAAGTTCCAGCGTAAACGTGGCCTGCGCCCGAAATTCCATGCCTTGATTCGCCAACAAAGTGTCACTAGATGGTGCACTCGGTGAAAATAAAACGTGTTGCAACACTAAAAAGGCAGGCAATCAAAACACTTGCCTAGCTTCACCAAACTAAAGAGCCTGTTTTGATTACAGAGCACCCGCAACCGTCTGCATGTCTTGTAGACATTCAAGATTACGAGTTCATGCAACGCAGAATTCAGATTTTGGAGGGTATCGCTAAGGGTGAAAAAGAAATTGTTGAGTCGCCCATTCAGAGCAACGAACAAGCAAAACAAAACATGTCTAAATGGCTCAAATAATATGGACCGATCCTACTCTTAGTAACCTAAACGATATTGCTGATTATATTTCGCTGAGTAACTTTGAAGCGGCGCAGGGTTTGATTCGAACCATTTTTGAGAAGGTAGACCGACTTAAGCAGCACCCTACTAGATCAGGAAGAAAACCCTCGGAGCTTAGGTCATTGGTTACCGCGAGATGGTGGTTAACCCTTGCCATCTTTTCTATAAAATAGAGGGTGACCTTGTTTATATTCTTTTTGTTATGCGGCAAGAACAAGACTTGAGGAAGTTCTTGATTGAGAAACCATCTGATATATAGCCGAGCTTGTATGCGATAAAAAACTATCGCTTCCCATTCGTGCAAGCCTATCCTGGGTTTTGCCTAGCCGAACCCAACTTACAAACCACCCATATTGCAGCACTAAGTAATAACAACGCGCCGCCTTGGTGGCTTACCGCTAGTGGTACGGGCACTTGCATGACGAGTGTGCTGATTCCTAACGACACCTGCACCACTAACATTGAGGTAAACAGCATGGCGGCACGTCTAACGCTGGTATTGGTGCTGGTTTGCAATACGCGCAAGCAGTACAGCGGCACGAGCACACACAGACTGTACGCTAACATCCGGTGGTCAAACTGGACGGTGAGTTCGTTTTCAAAAAAGTTGCGCCACAGTGGTTGTTGTTCGAATAAACCACTGGGTATAAAACTGCCTTTCATTAACGGAAAGGTGTTGTACACAAACCCTGCGTGTATGCCTGCTACAAAACCACCCGACATGATCATTACAATAATTAGCGCGATGAGCGCGATGCCTTGTTTGCGTAATTTGCTAACGGATGCATCAAGTTTCTGGCTGGCTTTGGATTGAGCTTGGGGCAGCATTAACCCAAAAGCCACATACAGAATGTAGGCGTAGATAAGCACCGCCAAAATAAGGTGTGCGGTTAAACGATATTGGCTAACGTTTGGGTCTTTTACTAAACCGCTTTTAACCATGTACCAGCCCAATAAACCCTGCATGCCGCCCAGTACTAACATGGCGAATAATTTGAGCGTGAGGATGCCGCGGGTTTTACGGGTAATTACAAAATACAAAAAGGGCAGGGCAAACAGTACGCCAATGCCGCGGCCTAATACCCGGTGGGCATACTCGACCAAAAAGATGCCTTTAAACGCTTCTAAGGTCATGCCTTGGTTTATTTTCTGGTACTCGGGGAATTGCTGATATTTGTGGAATACGGCTAGCCATTGGGTGTCGCCAATGGGTGGGATAATACCCATCAGTGGCCGCCATTCGACCATTGAAAGCCCCGAACTGGTGAGGCGGGTATAGCCCCCTAATATCACCATGCAGAAGATAACGGCGCAGCAGGCAAATAGCCAAATGGCTATTTGCCGCTGGTGTTGGAGGTTTGAAGTCACGTGTTGGTTATCTTGGTTTAGTACTGGTTTTGATGTTTGCTTTTAATAAATGGCGTACGCGATTTGTTTATGCAAAAAAGGCGTGAACAAGCTCGCGGGTGTAGTGGTCGAGCAACAAAAACGAAAACAGTAATCCTAGGTACAGTATTGAATAGCTGAAGGTTTTCATTGCGTGGTCGTCGCCTTCTTCGCGGTATAACACGATGGCGTGGTAGATAAACCCAATGCCCAATGCTACGGCTCCAGCAAGATAGATAAGGCCGCTCATTTTAATGATAAAGGGCATTAGCGTGACGGCAAACAACATAAAGGTGTACAGCACGATATGTTCTTTGGTGAATTTTACACCGTGGGTTAATGGCAGCATGGGTACGTCTGCGCGGGCGTAGTCTTCGCGGCGTTTGATGGCCAGCGCCCAAAAGTGCGGTGGCGTCCAAACAAAGATGATGAGAAATAACAGCAGGCCTTCGGTGTTTACCTCGCCAGTGATGGCTACCCAACCAAGCAGTGGGGGCGTTGCACCGGCTGCACCACCAATGACTATATTGTGTGGGGTGCTGCGTTTGAGGTACATGGTGTAGATCACTGCATACCCAATCATTGATATGAAGGTGAGTAATGCGGTTAACGCGTTGACGTAAACCACCAGCATGATCATGGATATGGTACCCATGACTAAGGCAAATATAATGGCTTGTTTTTGTGTGACATCGCCCTGTACTACTGGGCGGTTCATGGTGCGGGCCATGAGTGCATCGATACGGTGATCAACCACATGGTTAACGGTTGCACCGGCGGCTGAACCCAGCGCAATACCAATAAGGGCAATGGCCATGGTGTCTAGCGGTGGTATGCCGGGTACTGCTAGCAACATGCCGGCAAGTGCGGTAAAGACAATTAGAAAGACAACGTTTGGTTTGCAGAGCTCGTAGTAGCTCTTCCAGGGTAAGGGCTTTCTGGTTGATTGAATCTGTTCAGTCATAAATAGTCTCGATATTAAATAATTCTGAGTGCGGTCATTCTAGATCAACGCACCACAACATTTTCGACAAGCCTACAAACTTCCTATCCTAAAAGGCCTTGGGTTTTCAAATACGTTACTTCGGTGAGAACACCTTAAACAGGCGTTCTATGTCACGCAGTATGGGTTTGGCTTCGGTGCCTGGTGGGTAATACATCATAATGTTGCCCCGAAAGTCCACTAAATAGACGGCGTTTTCAGTTTCGCCTTGTTCGACGCTTAACTTTTCAAGCAGCCCTTTTAGCTTTTCTGGGGTTTCTACGATGTTCTTCATGCCGCTAAAGTATTCGGCATCACCTTCAACGGTTGCGCTGAACGGTTTGCCATCGAGTGACAAAAATACGCGGTGAACGTAGCGCCGGTTAACACCCAAGCCACGGCGTAGCTGACGCATTGAAATAACGTTGTCACGGCACTGCCCAACACAGCTTGATTGGCCTGCGGTAATGATGAGCCATTCGCCTGCGTAGTCGGCTATATTCAGCTGCGTACCATCTGCCAACTTATACGGGCCGCCATCAAGCGCCCGCGCCGGGCTAATGATTTGGCCGTTGTTGCTTTGGCCCAATGACGAGCGCATTTCATCAGAATTTATAAAGAAGTACACGGCAAGGTAGGGCAGACCAAATGCCATGGACATAAAGAACAATACCCATAGGGCCTTTTTGCCTTTGCTTCGGGCTTCTGCTTGGCTCTGGTTTGTGCTGGGATCTGCGTTTTGATTTGATTGCTGACTCATAAAAATAGTCTCTCTTTAACTGGTACTTTAAATTAGCGAATATTGGGTTAGTCGATGATGACGACTTTTGGTTTACGCGTTACGCTGATCGATAAGTAAATAACAAACATGATCACGGCAAACGAAAACCACATGATGGCATAGCCAATGTGCATGCCTACTTTTGCGTTGTATAGGTTCCATTCGCGTATAAAACCATGCTTCGTATCGGGCTGCTGGTTGATCCAGTGGTTGCCGACGGCGATATTCTTTTGTTGCTGGTAATACTCAGTGTCGAAGTAAAACCACGCCAGGGGGTTTTCAATATCTGGTTTGATATCCGCACTGATTAGCGGCGAGCGTGATGGGAATGGCACCACTATTCCGGTAATCACCACTTGTTGTTTTGGGGTCTCAACCGGCGGCAGTATTTTGCGGTCGCCGGTGCCGCGTACCCAGCCGCGGTTGACCATGACATGGCGCTCACCATTGAGCAGCTTAATGGGAGTAAGCACATGGTAGCCAGCGGTGGTGTCGTGGGTTTGGTTATCGAGCAGAATTTGGTGCTGGGCTTCGAGATGCCCGACTAACCGCACTCTATGGTAGAGTATCGCGCCTAGGTCGCCGGTTAGATCGGTGATCTCGACAACAGGTTTTTGGCCTGCGGAATCGTAAGCGTGCTGCAAGGCGGATTTTTGTTCTGCACGGCTTACCTGCCAATACCCCAGCGCTATAAATGCAGCAATCAGAACACTGCAAAACGACGTTAAACCCAGTGAAAATTTGTACGTCATAGTTAAACCGTATCGTGTTTTCTAAACGTTAGCTGAGGGTGGCGAACTTAGCCCACTTAAATCAAGAGATAGAAATTATGCTTTACAAAATTCTGATCTTAGCGATTCTCGCCGCGATCTTGATCAGCTTGTTTTCAGGCGCAATATTTCTTGCGAAGGACGACAACAACAGTAAACGAATGGTCACGTCATTAACCGTACGAATTTCCTTGTCGATATTGCTGGTGGTGGTTCTGGTTGTCGGATTCATGACCGGCCAGATTCAGCCACACGGGCTATAACCAAAAAGGGCACTTGCCGTACGAACAAGTGCCCGATGTTTCAGTTCACTAACTGGCTTTTATAGCCAGTAAACGAATAAGTACAATCCCAACCAAACCACGTCAACAAAGTGCCAATACCAGGCAACTCCTTCAAACGCAAAGTGATTCTCTGCTGTGAAATGGCCTTTAAGTAGGCGAACAAACACTACAAATAGCATCAAGGTGCCCATCGCAACGTGGAAGCCGTGGAAGCCGGTCAACATGTAGAAGGTTGCACCGTAAATACCAGAGTTCAGCGTCAGACCCATGGCTACGTAAGCGTGATAATACTCATACGCTTGGCAGAACAGGAAGATAACACCCAACATAACGGTTAAGCCAAGGCCCCAAACTTGCTGTGCGCGATGGCCGCTTTTAATGCCATGGTGCGACCAAGTCAGCGTTACGCCACTGGTTAACAGGATAAGCGTGTTGGCCAACGGCAGACCCATTGGGCCCATCGCTTCTTTAGCTTCTGTGTATAACCCGGCGCCACCATTTGGAAGCGAGATTAACGGCCATGCTGCGGTGAAGTCATCCCACAACATGTTGGAGCGGCCCATTGCGCCTTCGCCACCGAGCCAGCCCAGTGAGATGGTTCGCAAATAGAACAAGCATCCGAAAAAGCAAAAGAAGAAGAATACTTCTGAGGTAATGAACCAAAACATTCCCATTCGGAAGGTTCGATCTACCTTTGGGGTGTACTTGCCTGAACGGCTTTCTTCAATCACTACAGAAAACCAACCATAAAACATGTAAGCCATGCCGATCAGCCCAACGCCGGTAAGCCAAAGGCTTCCACCGTTCACCCAAAATACAACACCAAGCAAGGTGACGAATATCGCAGTAGCCGCGATAATCGGCCACTTGCTCAAATCTGGTAGATAATAACTATCTTCGTTGCTTGTCATTCCTAATTCCCCTGTAAATAAAACGCTTATAGATTGTTATCTATATATATCGGTGATTAACCCGGGCCTGCTCTCAGAACCGATCGGTCGGTGTCCATGAAGGTATATGAAAGCGTTAAGACTTTTATATCCTTCGGCAAATCCGCACCAATGGTAAACCGCAGTGGCATAATTTGGCTTTCGCCCGCCGCTAAGGTTTGTTGGGTAAAGCAAAAACATTCCGTTTTATGGAAATGCTCTGTGCCCTGCCATGGCGTAATGCCCGGGATCGCTTGTCCGACGATTTCTCGGTCAGAATAATTTTTAACGTAAAAATTGGCTTCGTAGCTTATGCCCGGTGTAACGACGATTTTACGAACCAACGGCTTAAACTCCCAAGGAAGCCCGCCATTAATGGTGCCGTCAAAGGTCACCGTTACGGTTCGAGTGAGGTCAATTTCTTGGCTTATTTCATCGGCAGAAGCTTGTACGGTATTGGTTGCAATGCTGTTCCAACCGGTTACCGAGCAAAGCAGGTTATAAAGCGGTACTAACGCAAAGCCAAAGCCAAACATACCCACTGCCATTACAAGCAACCATTTAATGGTTGTCCGATGACCGATGCTTTTTTCATGCCTAGTTTCAGTTGTCATAGTTCAGTACTACTTCATGTAAAACATTGGCAATATCGCTACAAACAAAGCCACTACAACGATGACAAAAGCGATTCGCATGTTGGATTTATGTATTTTTTTCTTTTGCTCTGGATCCATAATTTTTACGCTGGCTTCTCGCGGTTACGCGAGAAGCCTTATCAATTACTTAACTTGTGGTGCAGTTTCAAAGGTGTGGAAAGGTGGGGGAGACGGTACCGTCCACTCCAGCCCAGCGCAACCAATGGACGAACCTTCCCAAACTTCGTCAGTCGCTTTTTCACCGCCTTTAATGGTTTTGATGATGATGTATAAGAACAACAAGTGAGACAGTCCGAAGATGAACGCGCCAACACTCGACATCACGTTAAACTCGGTAAAGATCATGTTGTAGTCAACAATTCGTCGTGGCATTCCGGCTAGGCCTGAGAAATGCTGAGGGAAGAACGTCAGGTTGAAACCAATGGTGGTCCACCAGAAAAAGATTTTACCGAGACGTTCGTTGTACATGTGACCGGTCCACTTTGGCAACCAGAAGAACACCGCGGCGTATAGGCCAAACAATGAACCCGGTATAAGCGCGTAATGGAAATGCGCCACTACAAAGTAGGTATCGTGATACTGCAAATCCGCCGGCACTACCGCGAGCATGACCCCGGTTGTTCCCGCAAAGGAGAACATCACAATGATGCCCAATGCGAACAACATAGGAGTTTCAAAGGTGATTGAACCTCTCCATAGGGTGAAGATGAAGTTAAAGATCATCAAACCAACGGGTATTGAAATTAGAATAGTACCGATCATGAAGTAGGTTGTGGTCTCAATCGACATACCAATTGTGTACTGATGGTGAGCCCATACAATCAAACCCAAGCCATACAATGCAGCCATACCGTATACCAATGATTTGTAACCAAACAATGGCTTACGAGCGAAAGTAGGAATAACCATTCCTAATACGCCAATCGAAGGTAGTAGCAATACGTAAACTTCAGGGTGCCCAAAGAACCAGAAAATATGCTGGAACAATACGGGGTCACCGCCACCAGCAGCATCGAAAAAGCTTGTGCCGAAGTGACGATCGAATAACAACATGGTTACGCCGCCAGCGAAGATCGGCATGACAACAATCAGCAACAATGCGGTGTAAAACCAAGACCATACGAACATAGGCAGTTTCATCATGGTCATGCCAGGAGCACGCATATTGATGATGGTGGTGATGATGTTAATAGAACCCATGATCGAAGAAACACCAAGAATATGAATGGTGAAAATCAACAGATCCATGCCCATGCCTGATTGAATAGACAATGGTGGGTAGAGTGTCCAACCGGTGTTAACGGTTTGGCCGCCACCGAAGAATGGAACAATCATCGAAAGGATCAACATGCAGGCTGCTGGAGGTAACAACCAGAAGCTCATATTGTTCATTCGTGGCATCGCCATATCTGGCGCGCCAATCATTAATGGGATCATCCAATTTGCAAGCCCGACACCTGCTGGCATCACCACTGCAAACACCATAATCAGCGCATGGTTGGTCACCAGATTGTTGAAAAAGTCTGGTTGAACCAACTGTAGGCCAGGCATCCAAAGTTCAGCCCGGATAACCATTGCCATTGCACCGCCGATAAACAGCATGATTAAGGCAAAGATCAGGTACATGGTACCAATGTCTTTATGGTTGGTGCTGTAAAGCCAGCGTTTAGCCCCCGTCGGAGGACCGTGATGATGTGCTTCGTGTGTTATCGCGTCACTCATGGTTTTATCTCACTCCAAGATTCTTATCGAGCTGATTTAACATCAGCAGGTTGTACTAGATCGCCGGCATCGTTGCCCCAAGCATTTCGTTCATACGTAACGATGGCTGCAACTTCAAGGTCGTTCAATTGAGCGCCCCAGGCCGCCATAGCGGTACCTGCTTTACCTTTGATCACAACATCGAGATGTTCAGCAACTGCGCCAAGCGCTATCGCACTGCCTTTCAATGCAGGGAATACCGGTGGTAAACCAGCACCGTTAACTTGGTGACAAGCTGCACAGTTCTTAACGTATAGTTCTTCGCCACGAGCCATTAAGTCTTCTTTAGACCAAACTTTATCGGCAGAAGCTTCTGCGGCTGCGGCGTTAGCGTCTGCGGTTCGTGCTACAACCCACTCGCTAAATTTCTCTTTGCTTATCACGTCAACAACGATCGGCATATAAGCATGACCTTTACCGCAGTTCTCAGCGCACTGACCGTAGTAGGTGCCTTCTTTGGTAACGCGCGTCGATGTTTCGTGAATGTAGCCAGGAATAGAATCTTTCTTAATCGCGATTGCGGGTACCCACCAGGCGTGCAATACATCGGTAGCGGTGTGCAAAAAGCGAATATTAGTATCGACAGGCAATACAAAATGATTATCTACAGAGCGCAAATAACCCACTTCGTCGGCTTCATGCTCTTGGAGGTTTGAAACCACTCGAACGCCGTTATCTAGGTAATCGTAGGTCCATTTCCACTGAGAACCGGTGACTTTAACGGTGAGCTCTGCATCAACGTGTTGCTCAACTTGCTTCAATGTATCGTTGGCTGGGCCAACAAGGCTAAGATCGATACCCAAAACGATGAGCGGCACTAGCAACCATGAATAAACACCAAATTTGTTGGTGTGCATCTCTTGATCGGCTTCAGCACCGGAGGATCGACGGTAGCGAACCAAAATGAACGCAACAAAAACCGTTACTACCACGGTGATGTAAAACGCTAGCTTTGTTGTCAGCATGTGCAAATCGAACACATTGGCTGTCAGTTCAGACGCGGGTTCAACGAGGTTGAGCCCATACTCTGCGTATGCTGGATTACTTAAGGCGAAGACTCCGCCGATCGTAGCTAGCCGAAGCTTACTATCTCTTTTAAGGTGCACTTTTACGTCTACTCCGTTCTTTAAATTTAATGTCTAACGGTGTCCGCAAGGCATGTTAACCATCTACCTTGTTAAATCTTGTGCGTTTCAGTTAGGCACAAAAAAGCCCCCGGCCAAAGTATCTCAATATACTTCTCTTGATTACTCGCTATCTCCTAGATAGCTATGGGGGCGATGAGTCCGTGTTTTTAGGTGAATAAATACACGTTTTCAATCTATTTTTCCGCGCCATTTTGTCGCAGCGGGCGATTATATTCAGTGCTTGACTATTAATCAATATTTACTCCACACCCAAATAATCACAATCGATGCTCGCTACTCTTATTGGAAACGTAGAGGCTTGGCATCGACTACCGGCTCACGTGGCTCTTCGAACCCGCATCTTATACAAACTCGAAATTCTGTTTCCTGTCGTGGATCAATATAAGTGGTATCTATATTCTTGCATTCAGGGCAGCTAGCACCGGCAATGAAACGCCGTGATAGCTTACGCTTGGGTAGCTGCGTCATTTGCATGGCTCCTGCTGGATGATCATTTGCGCTATCTCAACTGGTCAATAATAACGGTAGTATTGGGCCGAACATCACGCCAAATATTGAAGGCCTCAGCGGCTTGCTCAACCAACATACCCAAACCATCGGTCACTGCTGACGCACCATTTTGAAGCGCCCAGTCTAAAAATATCTTTGCGTTACTGCCATACATCATGTCGTAACAAAACGCGCCTTTGAGTAAATCTCCGGAAATTGCCGGCACCTTACCGTGCAAACTGGCAGAGGTTCCATTCACCACAAGGTCAAAATCTAAAGAGGGTATCTCTGCAAAAGCATGGGCGGTTATTGGCCCTAAATGCTGAAATTCAGCGGCCAACGTTTGCGCCTTTTCTGCGGTGCGATTACTGATAATCAATTGTGTGGGCTGCTGGCCCAATAGCTCTTTTAACACGCCACGGACCGCACCCCCGGCACCTAATACCAAGATATTTTTGCGGGTCAACTCCAACTGGTGGTTTTGAGTGAGATCTTTCAATAACCCCAAACCATCCGTGTTAGAGCCGTTGATACGCCCATCTGCATCTAACCATAGCGTATTAACCGCTTTTGCCGCACTTGCTCGCTGGTCCCGTACTTGCGCCAATGCAAATGCTTGCTCTTTAAAGGGCACGGTGACGTTTAAGCCTTTGCCGCCATCGGCAAAAAACTGTGTTACGGCCTCCGCGAATTTATCATTAGCAACCAAGGTAGCTTGATATTGCAGCTGTTCGCCGGTTTGCTGTGCAAACGTGGCATGGATTTTTGGCGACAAGCTATGTTCGACCGGGTTCCCCATCACTGCGTATTGCTGCAAGGTTTGTTTGCTCATTTTTGGTTTACCACGAGTCGGTTTGCCACCAGTCAATAGTGCCAATGGTACGTATTGCCACCAGCAGATTTTGCCGCCAGTAGGGGTATTTTGTTAATTCGCGCCGCGAATCGTGTTGCCGGTTAGCAAGTCACGAATCGTTGAGGGTTGGTTATCAGCGCCTACGCTGCCTTGCATGATCGCGTCGAGCTGGCCATCAAAATAACAGGCCACTTCGCTAGCGCTCACGGCTGCCGGCAGCCCCTGAGGGTTAGCCGAGGTTGAGACCAACGCAGAACCAAATGCTGCACATAACTTCACCACTTCTGGATGAGCAGAGACGCGAATGGCTACGCTTTGATGGTTGCCATGAATCCAATTGGGCACCCGGTTTTGATGCGGCACTAACCACGTGTTTGGCCCAGGCCAGCTCTGTTCAAGGGTAACGATCAGCTCCGGAGCATGCCCTTCAAGCAAAAAGGCAAACTGCTCGATGCTTGCTGCAACGATGATCAAGCCCTTTTCAACGGCTCGGCACTTTAGCGCCAACACCTGGGACACGGCTTGCTCATCAAACGGATCACAGCCTAAGCCCCAAACGGCTTCGGTTGGGTAGGCAATGACGCCACCGGCCCGAAGACGTTGCACAGCTTGGTCGATGCTCTGAAGTGAGCTCACTGGTGTGAGGTTACGCGTTGAGGGTTTCTTGCAATTTCGCGTTTTTCGCAATCACTGACTCGCGGTTAGCTTGGCGGCCATCAACACAACGCTGAGCTAAAGCAGGGTCTGCAAGCGCTAACATCTGCGCAGCTAAATGTGCTGCATTCTTAGCGCCGGCTTTGCCAATGGCTACAGTTGCAACAGGAATGCCTGCGGGCATTTGAACCGTTGAAAGAAGCGCATCCATCCCTTGAAGAGAGCCCGATTCAAGCGGCACGCCAATCACTGGCTTTAGCGTTAAAGACGCCACTACGCCGGCCAAATGCGCAGCCATACCGGCTCCAGCAATAAATACTTGGCAGCCGCGCTTTTCAGCATCGGTCACGTAATGGTGGGTTTCGTCCGGCGTACGATGAGCCGATGTAATGACCATTTCAAAAGAAACGCCAAGGTCTTTGAGTACAGCGGTGGCTGCCTCCATGATGGGCAGGTCTGAGTCAGAGCCCATTAGAATCGCTACGAAAGGAGTTGTCATCAAAGTAAACCTATCATTATCAAAAGGGCGTGAAAATAAACCAGTTAGCGCGCCAATGCAATAACCCTAGCCAGACTACCGGCTGACCGCAACCCGGCTATTGGGCATTCCTTGCCTTATTTTGCGCGTGAATACACTACATTCCTTTGATTTTTAGGGCTTGTTTTCGCGAATAAACTCCAGCAATGCCGCCTCGCTTATCGGCTTGCTGATTAAGTAACCTTGGATAAAATCGCAGCTTTCGGCCCGTAATAATGCCTGTTGAACGGTATCTTCAACACCTTCTGCCACCACTTCTAAATGCAGCGCATGGGCCATTGCGATAATCGCTTTGGTTAAGTTTAAGTCATCGGTATCATCAACGATATTCTGCACAAACGAACGGTCGATCTTCAATGTATTAAACGGATATTTTTTCAGATAACTTAATGATGAATACCCGGTACCAAAGTCATCCACCGATAATTGAATACCCAGCTCGGTGAGCTGATGAATGATTTGGGTGACTTCGTCTCGTTCTTCTAAGAGCAAATTTTCGGTAATTTCGAGCGCTAAACAATAGGAAGGTATGCCGGTTTTCTGCAGCACATCTTTTACCGCGTCTACCAAACTAGAATCTTGAAACTGCTTTGAAGAAACATTGACTGCGACTCTTAAGCGCTCAATGCCCAGTTCTCGGAAGCGGCTCAGGACTGAACAGGATTCGTTTAAAACCCATAAACCGATTTCATGAATGAGTCCGCTTTCTTCCGCAATGGGTATGAACACATTGGGCGGCACCAAACCAAACGCTTCGCTTTGCCAGCGCGCTAGGGCTTCAAACCCCACTACGTGGCCGCTGTAACCATCTACAACCGGCTGATATTCAAGGTATATTTCAGCACGCTCAAGAGCGCTTCGTAGCTCGAACTCCATTCGTAGCCGTCGATGTGCTTCGGCATCCATTTCTTCGGTGAAGAATTTAAACTGATTTCTGCCCTTGGCTTTGGCGTGATACATCGCGGTATCGGCGTTACGTAAAAGGTCCGACTCTTCCTGGGAATCATCAGGATAAATCGCAATACCAATACTTGCAGTCACTTGCAGCTCATTAGCACCCAAACGAAAGGGCTGGTTAAAACCGTCGAGAATTTTATCGATCACCGGCTGGGTATATTCCACTCGGGTAAGATCGGTTAACAGCACTAAGAACTCGTCGCCGCCAAGCCTTGCTACGGTATCTTCACTACGTACGCAGCCGGCTAGTCTTTTAGCTACATCGATTAAAAGCTGATCGCCACAACCATGACCGAGCGTATCGTTAACCTTTTTAAAGTGATCTAAGTCGATGAAGATCACGGCAACCATCCGTGAGGTGCGGTCAGCTCTGACGATGGCTTGACGCAATCGCTCAAATGCCAGCATGCGGTTGGGTAGCTCGGTCATCGGATCGTAGTAGGCTTGTCGGGCAAGGCGCTCTTCTTGCTCGCGCCGGAAGGAGATATCTTCTTTCACCGCAAGGTAGTGGGTGACCTCGCCTTCGTCGTTACGAATAGGTGAGAAAAATACGTTCTCCCAATAGCTTTCGCCGGTTTTTTTCTTACTTTGCACTTCGCCGCTCCAGCTTTCGCCGGAGGTAATTTGCTCGACTACCCCTGAATAGTGCTCGCTGGCTTCGCTATAAATCCCAACACCCAAGGGGGTCCGCCCTAATACATCTTGCAGGCTGTACCCAGAGATGTGCTCAAATGCTGGATTTACGTATTCGATGCGGCCTTCAGCATCGCTGATCATGACGGAGGATGGCGACAACTCAACCGCTTGAGAAAGTTGTTTCAGTTGTAGCTCTGAATTTTTTTGTTCTGAGATATCACGAACATTTATCACAAGACCAATAATCTGCTGGTCTTCGTCGTAACTGGGGTAGTAGCGCATTTCGGCCCAGTCGACGTCTCCGGTTATCGGGTGAATAACCTTTTGCTCGTACTGCACAACTTCGCCGGCTAAACAACGGTCGTAGGCGGGCTTAAATACCTGTTCAAACATCTTACGACTAGCACCCAAATCTTCAACGGACTTACCAATAATTTCGCTTGCAGGTTTATCAAAATACATTTCGTATCGTTTGTTGACGGCTACGAACCGGTAGTTCTTATCAAGCATTGCCATGTAATCTAAACTAGCAGAAACGATATCTTTATAGCGCCGTAAATCCCCTTCGGTTTCTCGGCGGGTGGTGATATCTCGG
>JAESUM010000083.1 GCA_016763075.1 Pseudomonadales bacterium | reverse complement strand
GTGTAGATTGGTTTGGTGTTTGGAGTAGCGGTGTATTCTTTAAGCTTGATAAGGTAGATGGCGATTAGATAAACTGCGTACTGCTTGATTAAACCCAAACAGTACGCAGTGTTTTTCAGTAATGCTGTGGCGTTTACGCGCCAACACCAACTTTTATGGCTTCTTCAGCTGCTTTAGCTTTGGCCCATTTATAGTCGGCTTTACCGTTAGTGGCGCGTTGAACCACTTCGACAAAGAAAACGTTTTTGGGTTTTTTGTAACCGGCCAGTCGAGTTTTAACATGCTCGACGACATCAGCCTCAGTTGCCGACATTCCAGGCCGAGTTGAAACCACCGCAGTGACTCGCTCGCCAAACTTTGGGTCTTTCACACCAGCGACAAGGCAGTCATATATCGCGGGGTGGGTTTTAATGGCCTCTTCGACTTCTTCCGGAAATACTTTTTCACCCATGGTGTTAATACACATGGAGCCTCGACCCAATAACTTGATTTTGCCATCGGCCGCAACTGTCGCAAAATCGCCGGGGAATGAATAACGCTGGCCATCGATTTCACGAAAGGTTGCAGCTGATTTAACCGGATCTTTGTAGTATCCAATCGGTACTCGGCCACCGTTGGCAACCATGCCGGTTACGTTAGAACCAGGAACCACCTCTTTGTCGTTTTCATCAAATACTTTTGAAGTTTCCATCAGCTCGAATTCTGCAGTGCCTTCGGCATTTGCGCGAGTAGTAATGCTACGGGCCATACCACCTTCGGTTGAGCCAAGCGCATCGCTTAGAATCATATCGCCATATTCAAGTAGGCCTTTTTTGACTTCTTGAGTCCACATAACGCCAGATGAAGAGATGAATTGAACCGAGGAAATATCGTATTCGCGGTTTTCAGCTTTCGCCTTAGTTAAAGAATCTAACATTGGGTTACCGAAGGCATCGCCAACAATAATGATGTCGGTTACGTTGTTTTTATCGACGGTTTCCCACAGTTCATCTGCCTTAAAACTGGAGTTGTCGATGGTTACAACGGTGCCACCCATTCCCAGAGGCATGAATGCGCCGAGCCACATGCCGGTGCCATGCATCAGTGGGCAAGCCGATAGGGTTACTGGTAATGCATCTGCTGCTGCAAGTTTTAACGTTGCCTGTGCAGCTTCTTCCAAGGTAGCGGGGGGAGGGCTGATTCCACGGGCTTCAAATGCCGCTAACATGCCGCCACAAAATTCGCCGTTGTGATACATCACGCCTTTAGGCATTCCGGTTGTACCGCCGGTGTACAGCATGTACACGTCATCGGCACTACGTTCGATGCGCGGCATAGGGCCTGATTCAGCAATGATGGTTTCATAATCGAAGGCGCCATCAAGCAGTGCGCTGCCAGAGTTATCATCGATTTGAATGAGAGTTTTTAGGTTGGGCAATTTGGCTCTGATTTCTGCAATACGCTCTGCAAAACAACCTTGAAAGAAAATAACTTCAGAGTCTGAGTTATCGAGCAGGTAAACGAGTTCATCCGCCAAATAACGATAATTCACGTTGATGGGGCCGCCGCGCACTTTGAAAATACCAAATTCAGCTTCGATATGTTCGTTGCTATTGTAGGCATAAATTGCGGCTTTGCTGTCGACTCCATGGCCTTGTTTGGTAAGGAATCCGGCGACTCGTGCGGCGCGGCTTTCGAAGTCGCTCCATGTGACTTTGTTGTCGCCGTGAATCAAAGCGATTCGGTCGCCGACGGTATCCGATACCTGTTCCCACATTGTTGCGAAATGCATATCCATATTTGCGTACCCCAAAATCAAAATATAATTGTTTTTATTGTTATCTTTTAAGTGGTCTGGTCTTCACGGAAAGCATGTAAATTGATGGCTTCGGTGAAATATCGCTTCTCGATTGTACTTAACACTGACAAGATTTAGCAAGTGGCTAATTAAAGAAGATATTGACGTATCGCTAGGCAAAAAAAAGGAGCCTTTAAGGCTCCTTTTTTAACGCAGTTCCCCAATTACATATTCGGGTAGTTTGGCCCGCCGCCGCCCTCGGGTACAACCCAAGTGATGTTTTGCGAGGGATCTTTAATATCACAAGTTTTACAGTGAACGCAGTTTTGAGCGTTGATTTGAAACCTCTTGCTTCCGTCATCTTCTTCCACAATTTCATAAACGCCAGCAGGGCAGAAGCGCTGCGCAGGTTCATCAAATTTAGGTAAGTTAACCGACAGTGGGATTCCTGCATCAGCCAAGGTTAAGTGAACCGGCTGATCTTCTTCATGGCTGGTGTTCGAAACGAATACAGAAGACAGTTTATCAAAACTGATAACGCCATCTGGTTTTGGGTAGTCAATTTTCTTACATTCCGACGCAGGTTTAAGAGAATCAGCATCAATACCTTTGTTAGCCCAGGTGAAGGGCATTTTGCCGCCAAAGATATTTTGATCAACGAATACGAAGGCCGCACCCAAAAAGGTGCCGAACTTATGAAGAGCAGGGCCATAGTTACGAGAAGTGTATAACTCGTCATGTAGCCAAGAGGTTTTGAATTTCTCTTCAATGCCGGTTAGATCTTTACCACCTTCTGTACCTGCAAGGATGGCTTCAACAATCGTTTCAGCGGCTAACATGCCTGATTTCATCGCGGTGTGAGAGCCTTTGATTTTAGCGGTGTTAAGCGTTCCAGCTTCACAACCTGCTAACAGACCACCGGGGAAAGACATTTTAGGTAGCGCTTGATATCCACCTTTGTTCATAGCGCGGGCGCCGTAAACTAAGCGCTCACCACCTTCAAGATACGCTTTGATCTTGGGGTGTTGTTTCCAGCGTTGGAATTCATCGAATGGGCTTAAATGTGGGTTGGTGTAGTTTAGAGCCACAATGTACCCAAGGAATACTTCGCCGTTTTCAGCGTGGTATAAAAATCCGCCGCCTTTGGTGTGGTTATCCATTGGCCAACCCAATGTGTGAACAACCAAACCTTCTTCATGTTTAGCAGGATCAATCTTCCAGATTTCTTTAAGACCGATGCCGTAATGCGCATCGTCAGCATCTTTTGCTAAATCGAATTTCTCGATGATTTCCTTGCCAAGGTGGCCTCGGCAACCTTCAGAAAACACAGTGTATTTTGCGTGAAGCTCATATCCAGCAACATACGAACCTTTATGTTCGCCAGTTTTAGAGACGCCCATGTCGCCGGTAGCGATCCCTTTAACGCTGCCGTCTTCGTGATACAGCACTTCAGAGGCAGCAAACCCAGGAAAGATTTCTACTTCCAGTGCTTCAGCTTGTTCGCCCAACCAGCGGCATACGTTACCAAGGCTGACAATGTAGTTGTCATCGTTGTGCATCGGTTTTGGAATGAGCATGTTCGGGATTTTAACGGCGGATTCGCCACCCAACATATAATGAAAGACGTCACGTTTGACGGGAGTCTTTACCGGTGCGCCCATTTCTTTCCAGTCAGGAAAGAGCTCATCGAGTGCATGGGTTTCAAAAACCGCACCGGATAAGATGTGAGCGCCAATTTCAGAGCCTTTTTCGACCAGGCAGACAGAAATTTCTTCCCCTGCTTCTTTTGCAAGCTGGCGAATTTTACAAGCCGTTGAAAGCCCAGCTGGGCCTCCGCCTACGACCACTACGTCAAATTCCATCGATTCCCGTTCCACCATCGCTCTCCTCTTCCATTTGGCTATGCCAAACTATGTTTTTTTATGTCGGCGTTATGCCGTTATGCGGGCGCAAAAACAAAGTGCTGTACTTTAGTTTTGTACTTTCTGGCTATCGGACCTGACTGAACTCAGGTCAAGCCGGCGAAAATGCTTCGTTTTTGCAAAAAATCAGTCAGTGATTATATAAAAAACCTAACTTGATGGCCAATTGGATTAACCAAGCATGGCTCGGCTGGTTTTAGGTCCAACCTGTGCGCTGATTATAGACTCTTCCGCGGTGTTGGCGTCGTTGGCGGTATTGACCTTAAAGGCCTTTAAGGTCAGAATGTCGCGGCTAATTGTGGGTCTCGGACTAGCGGGCTGTATGCCTTTATGTCAAACATTGCTACCGGGGCTTTTTTTTGAACAATCTTTGATATGAAGAGGACTCTATGAAGGTTCTTGTTCCCGTAAAAAGAGTGGTAGATGCAAACGTCCAAGTACGTGTTGCTTCTGATAACTCCGGTGTGGATTTGAATAACGTAAAAATGGCGATCAATCCATTTTGTGAAATTGCCGTTGAAGAAGCTATTCGACTGAGAGAAAAAGGCGTTGCTACTGAAGTCATCGTCGTAACTGCTGGTGCAAAAGTTTGCCAAGAGCAGCTTCGAACTGCCCTAGCATTGGGTGCTGATCGAGCTATTTTGGTTGAAACTGAAGATGAGCTTCAGCCTCTTGCTATTGCAAAATTACTAAAAGCAGTTAGCGATAAAGAAAGCGCTGATCTGGTTATATTTGGCAAGCAGTCTATTGATGAAGACAACGGTCAAACGGGTCAAATGTTTGCTGCGCTTGCTGGTCTTGCGCAAGGTGCATTTGCGTCAGAGATCACTATTGATGGCGATAAATTGACCGTTAGTCGTGAAACAGACTCAGGTGAGCAAACGCTTACTTTGAACATGCCAGCGGTTATTACTGCTGACTTGCGTTTGAATGAGCCACGTTACGCTTCATTGCCTAACATTATGAAGGCTAAGAAAAAGCCTATGGATGTGCTGACGCCAGCAGATCTTGGAGTAGAAGTTACTTCAAATATCAAAACCCTTAAGGTTGAGCCGCCTGCAGAACGTGCAGCCGGTATCATTGTTGAAACCGTTGAGGATCTTGTTGATAAACTGAAAAATGTAGCGAAGGTGATCTAATGAGCGTATTAGTATTAGCTGAACATGATAACAGTGAGCTGAAATCAGCCACTTTAAACACCGTAACTGCGGCTATTGAAATGGGCGGCGATGTTACTATTTTGGTTGCTGGTTCCGGTTGTGGAGCAGTTGCTGAGCAAGCCGCTAAAGTAGCTGGCGTTGCTAAAGTATTGGTTGCTGATAACGCTGCTTACACGAACATGCTAGCGGAAAACACTTCTGCGCTGATCGTTGAGCTTGCCAGTGATTACAGTGCGATTCTAGCTCCAGCCATGGCAAACGCCAAAGGCATTCTGCCTCGTGTAGCGGCGCTTCTTGATGTGGGTCAAATTTCTGAAATCACTGCTGTAGTCAGTGCGGATACATTTGTTCGTCCTATCTATGCCGGTAACGCAATGGCGACTGTTCAATCTTCGGATGCCGTTAAAGTTATCACCGTTCGAGGCACTGGCTTCGATGGCGCTGCAGCTGAAGGCGGTTCTGCTGCTATTGAAGCGGTAGACGTGGTTACTGACGCAGGAATCTCGGTATTTGTAAGTGAGCAAGTTGCCGCATCTGATCGCCCTGAATTGACCGCTGCTAAAGTGGTTATTTCTGGTGGTCGTGGTATGCAAAATGGCGAAAACTTCAAGTTGCTTGAAGGCGTAGCTGACAAGCTAGGCGCTGCTATTGGTGCTTCACGTGCTGCGGTTGATGCAGGTTTTGTTGCTAACGATATGCAAGTAGGGCAAACCGGTAAGATCGTTGCTCCAGACCTGTATATTGCGGTCGGTATCTCCGGTGCTATTCAGCATTTGGCGGGTATGAAAGACAGTAAAGTCATTGTTGCTATCAACAAAGACGAAGAAGCTCCAATCTTCCAGGTTGCTGATTTTGGCCTGGTTGCGGATCTTTTTGAAGCGGTTCCAGCACTCGAAGCTCTTTTGTAGTTTTGATTCTGGCTTAAACGCTGATGAAAACCCGGCTTAATCGCCGGGTTTTTTTTGTCTGAATTTTCAGATTATCGACGACAAACCATACGCATGTCACAAATGCCTTGTTACAATGGCGCCCCGAAAAAAATTGCTTGGAGAATGGTACGTGGAAATTGTATGTCTTGACCTTGAAGGAGTGTTGGTTCCTGAAATATGGATCAATTTCGCCGAGCGTACTGGTATTGAAGCGCTTAAAGCGACGACCCGTGATATTCCGGATTACGATGAGTTGATGACTCAGCGGCTCTCAATTTTAAAAGAGAACGGGCTTGGTTTGCCAGATATCCAAAAGGTGATAGATGGAATGGGCCCAATGGAGGGAGCGCGGGAGTTTTTAGACAGCCTGCGTGAGCAATTCCAGGTGATTATTCTGTCGGATACATTTTATGAGTTCGCTAATCCATTGATGCGTCAGCTGGGTTGGCCAACATTGTTTTGCCACAAACTAGGTGTTGAAGCTGATGGAAGCGTATCGGATTATCATTTGCGTCAAGTAGACCCAAAGCGTAAATCAGTCATCGCGCTGAAGAGCCTTAATTATCGAATTATCGCGGCTGGTGACTCATACAACGATACCACTATGCTAGCGGAAGCTGATGCAGGGATTTTGTTTAACGCGCCTCAGAATGTTATTGAAGAATTTCCGCAGTTTGAGGTAACAAAAACATACGAAGAGCTAAAACGAACCATCGAAAAAAATAGTAATCGCAACATTAGTCTTTCCTAATCAGGCGGTTGCCGTCGGTTGCCGTCGGTTGCCGTCGGTTGCCGTGGGGGGATGATTTGCCAGCCTCTTGTAGAGGTCTACAATGATCGCGCAGGTTGCCCCCCAAATAACATACCCATCGTAAGTGACTGAATAATAAGACCTAACTAATTCGCCAACAGTTCTTCGGTGAATTTCATAAACGGATGAGTCGGTAAAAAAATCCAGTGGTGGTTCCAGTATGGCGGCTACTTCATCTGGGTTGGGTTGCAGCTCGCCCGGAGCTTCTATGTAGCCCACAACTGGGGTAATGGAGTATCCACTTTGGGTGTAATACTTACCCAGTTTCCCCAATATTCTAACGTTCGCTGGGTTCAGCCCAACTTCTTCATGGGTTTCTCTAAGGGCTGTTTCAAAACAGTCTGCGTCACTCTGATCTACCCTTCCACCAGGAAAGCAAATTTGGCCGGCATGGCTTCTCAAGTTGGCGCTACGCCAGTTGAGCATAATCCTTAGCTCGCCATCTTTTTTATAAAGTGGAATCAGTACGGCGGAGTCTTTTTTTCCAGTGGTTGAAATCACACCAGCGGTGATATCGTCCGGGTTAAGCATGGGTTCCGGGTCTTTCTCTGCGTGTGTTCCGAAATATTCGAGTACTGAATCAAGGGTGGGACGAATACGCGGTAGATCAATTTCGATGTTCATGGATTGAAGGTTTTTCCGTGAGTATGCAAAGGGCTAGGACAGGGGCAAACAGTTGATCAAGCGATCTATCTTATCAAAGGATTCTTGATATTCCATCTCGACTTCTGAGTCAGCGACGATTCCGCCACCGCCCCAGCAGTAAATTTTGTCGTCCTCGCAAAGTAGCGTTCGGATAGCGATGTTCAAATTCATGTCGCCATTTGCGCCAATATAACCGATTGACCCGCAGTAGATGGATCGGCTGTGGGGTTCTAGCTCGGCGATGATTTCCATGGCGCGTTTTTTGGGCGCGCCAGTTATTGATCCGCCGGGAAAGCAGCCGGTTAGCAGCTCTATCGAGTCTGCATCATCGCGTACTGTTCCGGTTATCGAGCTAACTAAGTGATGGACATTAGAAAATGATTGAAGCTTGAATAGTTCGGGTACCGTGATGCTTCCGGGGACGCAGCTCTTTCCCAGGTCGTTGCGAAGCAAATCAACAATCATCAGGTTTTCTGCACGGTCTTTGGTGCTGTTTTCTAATGCATGTGCGAGTGCTTGGTCTTCGTGCGCCGTTTCGCCCCGTGGGCGCGTGCCCTTGATGGGGTGTGTGGCAACTTGTCGCTGTTTTAATGAGATGAATTGTTCAGGGGATAGTGATAACAATGCGCCGCTATCAAGTTCCATATAAGCAGAATAGGGCGATGGTGTAGCGGCTCTTAGCTGCTGATAGGCATCCCAGGTATCACCGGTATATGTAGTTGAAAATTGTTGAGACAAGTTGACTTGGTAACAGTCACCCGCGTGAATGTAGCGAATGATTTTATCGAAAGCCGTTTTGTATTGATCGAAGGACGTATTAGATTCAAACGCGTGGTTTAGTTTGAATGGCGCATGTTGATGGTTTGCCGGTAACACGCCTTCGATAGATGCTTTGATTGCAATAAATTTTTTTTGATCAAACCCTGGTAGGGCTACTAGGTAGCACTGTTTCTCTTGGTGGTCGTTGACGATGGCCCATTCATACCAGCCGAGTTCAATGTCCGCGAGCTGGATTGCTGAATCTGCGGTGGGCGTTACGTTTTCGAGCTCCATACCTGCTTCATAACCAAGGTAGCCAATAAATCCGCCAATGAAAGGTAAGTTAAGAGGTAATTCTTCTAAATGATTGAATTTTATAAGTTGTTCTCTTACCAAGATAAAAGAACTGCTTTGTATTTTGGCGGTTTTTGAACCGCAGTTATGCGTAATCGTAAATGCGGGTGCAGCACTGATGATGTCATATCGGCCACCATCGGCAAGGTTTGCGCAGCTATCAATATATACCGCTTTCCCCAAGCTGCGTACTTTGGCTAAGTAGCAGGTGGAGTCATGCAGGTAAGGTAAAGATTCAATTAAGGGTGATTGCATCGAGCTAAAATAACATTCCAAATCAAACAGATAGGGCGATTATGTAGGTATTGATTAAGTGTTTCGGGTAGGGCTGAAATTTGACACATCTAGCGCTAAATATTAGACTCAGCGGCGATTTTTACAGTCTAGATCCGGTCTTTTTACTATTGTATAAATAGCTGGTTTTTAGGCTTGGTTTGTTGCACATGTTTTGTGCAACAGGTCTAGCTCAATCGGTACGGCGTATTGTCGAACATTATCAGACGGTCTTATCAGACGGTCTTCTTATCGCGCTGCACATTCCGAAGCAGCGCACGAATTGTAAGGGTAAAGCATCATGAGTTCAGAGCCAACAGCCGGCGCACGATTTCGCCAGGCCTTAATCGATAATAACCCTCTGCAGGTAGTCGGCACTATAAACGCTTACACTGCGTTAATGGCAGAGCGGGTTGGGCATCAAGCAATTTATTTGTCCGGTGCTGGTGTAGCGAACGCATCCTATGGTTTACCTGACTTGGGTATTACATCACTCAACGATGTACTCGAAGATGTACGTCGTATTACCGGGGCGACTTCTGTGCCGTTATTGGTTGATATCGATACCGGTTGGGGCAGTGCATTCAACATCGCTCGTTCAATTAAAGATATGACCAAGGCCGGTGCAGCAGCGGTTCATATCGAAGACCAAGTGGCAGCTAAACGTTGTGGCCATCGCCCCAATAAAGCGATTGTGACACAACAAGAGATGGTTGACCGCGTTAAAGCAGCAGTAGATGCACGTACAGACGACAGCTTTGTAATTATGGCTCGTACGGATGCGCTTGCGGTTGAAGGAATGAACTCCGCTATTGACCGAGCGGCTGCTTGTGTTGAAGCCGGCGCAGATGCAATTTTCCCTGAAGCATTAACAGAGCTTGAGCAGTACAAGACGTTAACCAAAATAATTAAAGTACCAGTATTGGCCAATATTACAGAATTTGGTCAAACACCATTATTCAATAAAGTTGAATTGGCAGAATCCGGTGTTGCGATGGTGTTATACCCATTAAGCGCTGCACGAGCTATGAATAAAGCGGCATTAAACGTGTATCAAACATTGATGGACACTGGCTGCCAAGAAGCGGTTGTTGATACGATGCAGACTCGAAACGAATTATATGATTTCTTGAATTATCACGATTACGAAGACAAATTGGACGCATTATTTGCTCAGGAGCAAGGAAAATGACAAAAAAAGCACTTAGTGGAGCAGGCCTACGTGGCCAGGTAGCCGGTAAAACAGCACTGTCTACCGTCGGTACAGCGGGCTCTGGCCTGACATACTGTGGTTATGATGTTAAAGATCTTGCGGACAACGCAACCTTTGAAGAAACCGCGTACCTGATTTTTAATGGCGAACTGCCGAATCAGTCTCAGTTTGATGATTACAAGAAAAAGCTAAAAGGACTTCGTGGTTTACCCGATGCTCTTAAAGAAGTACTGGAGCGAATTCCGGCTGATGCACACCCGATGGACGTGATGCGCACAGGTTGTTCAATGCTCGGTAACCTTGAAACCGAAGCTGATTTTGACCAGCAGCAAGATTCAGCGGATCGATTATTAGCGCTGTTTCCATCGATCATAGCCTATTGGTACAAGTTTTCGCACGATGGTGTGCGGATCGAAACCGAAACCGATGATGAGCAAATAAGCGCCCACTTTCTGCATATGTTGCACGGCGAAAAGCCCAGTGAGCTGCATACACGGGTACTCGATGTATCGCTGATTCTTTATGCCGAGCACGAATTTAATGCCTCGACCTTTACTGCGCGGGTTTGTGCATCAACTCTTTCTGATATGCATTCATGCGTCACCGGTGCAATCGGTACGCTACGAGGCCCACTACACGGTGGAGCCAACGAAGCAGCGATGGATATGATCGAAGGCTTTAAAGATGCGGATCACGCTGAAGCTGAAATCATGGGTATGCTGGCACGTAAAGACAAAATTATGGGCTTCGGTCACGCGATTTACAGCGAATCTGACCCCCGTAATGTCATCATCAAAGAGTGGAGCAAAAAGCTTGCAGAAACCGTTGGTGACACAGTTCTTTATCCGGTATCTGTACGCTGTGAAGAAGTCATGTGGCGCGAAAAGAAACTGTTTTGTAACGCAGATTTCTTCCACGCATCGACCTATCACTTCATGGGTATTCCTACCAAACTGTTCACACCATTATTCGTATGCTCTCGCCTAGTGGGTTGGGCTGCACATGTTATGGAGCAACGTGCTGACAACCGTATTATTCGGCCAAGCGCTGAATATGTCGGTGTTGAGTTACGTAAAGTGACTGCAATAGCTTCGCGCTAGTTTCTACCGCTGTGTGCTCTCTGCCTAAGTTGGGGCAGAGAGTTCCTGGCATTATGCTCTCCGATCCTTACCTACCTGTGGCAACTATGAGCGCCGCGCTACGCTTCCAGCCCAATCATCATTTGTTGAGTAATCTGACATGAGCGATGTTGTTCTTTCGCTGGATACATGTGGTTTGTTTTGTCCTGAACCCGTTATGCTGTTACATAACAAAATCGACGAAGTCAATGTTGGTGATATCATAGAAGTGATTGCAACAGACCCATCTACGCAAAGGGATATACCCAAATTTTGCGCATTTTTAGATCATGAATTACTCGAAGAACGAGAAGCGGATAAACGCTTCTATTACCGTATTAGAAAAGGGAGGTAGCACCTTTTCTTCGGTTCTGCGTCATTGAATTCAGCGAATAGTTTGTTCCGAGTTTTATCATCACCTACACTTAATAGATTGCCTTCGAAACACAATAAATAATGGCAAGTAGGTTTTGGAATTTAATTACACGCAGACTAAAAATATGAGCAATGACAATATTGTTTGGCATCCGCACAACATTAAAAAACTTGACCGTGCAAACCAAAAAAAGCAAAAGCCATGTTTGCTGTGGTTTACCGGTCTTAGTGGTTCTGGGAAATCAACGCTTGCTGGGGCCTTAGAAGAAAAACTGTTCGCACTGAATCGTCACGTATATTTGCTCGACGGCGATAACGTTCGTCATGGCCTTAACCGCGACCTTGGTTTTACCGACGCCGACCGCGTAGAGAATATCCGCCGAATCGGTGAGGCCTCTAAGTTGTTTGTAGATGCTGGGTTGATCGTGCTTTCAGCTTTTATATCACCCTTTCGAGAAGACCGCGAGATGGTCAGAGGGTTGTTTGAAGAAAGTGAGTTTATCGAAGTGTTTATGGATGCCTCTTTAGAAACTTGCGAGCGGCGAGACCCTAAAGGCCTCTATAAAAAAGCGCGAAAGGGTGAAATTAAACACTTTACAGGCATTGATTCACCGTATGAATCTCCAGAAAGCCCCGAAATAACGATCAATCCCGATGAAGCTGATTTCGACCAATGTGTTGAACAAGTGATGGAATATTTGCGGTCCCACAATATCTTATAAGCAGTAATTTACAGATGCAGCGCTGGGCTTGAGTCGCCAACCTACAGGTTTGCGATGACAGTACTGCACCGGACAGATGAACCACTAGGAAATAGAAACAATGAATGTAGCGATGATCGGAACAGGTTATGTCGGGCTAGTCTCAGGCACCTGTTTTTCTGAGTTTGGGGCCAATGTAACCTGTATAGATATCGATCAATCAAAGGTCGATAAATTAAACAATGGTCAGATCCCAATATATGAGCCTGGTCTTGAAGCGTTGGTTCAAAAAAATGCGGCAACGGGGCGTTTAACCTTCACGACTGATTTTTCAGAAGGTGTGGGTAATGCAGACCTTGTATTTATTGCAGTAGGTACGCCGTCTCGGCGAGGCGATGGGTTCGCGGATTTAACCTATGTATACGAAGCCGCGAAAGAAGTTGCAAAGCACCTTAAGGGTTATACGGTCATTGTTGATAAATCGACGGTACCGGTTGGAACCGCTCGAAACGTCAAACGGATTATCGAAGAGCACAACCCAGATGCAGATTTTGATGTGGCCTCTAACCCGGAGTTCTTACGAGAAGGAGCCGCAATATCAGACTTCACTCGACCGGATCGCGTTGTAATTGGTGTCGAGACAGAACGAGCAGAGAAAAGCTTACGGGAGCTGTATCGGCCGCTAAATTTAATCGAAACCCCAATCCTGGCAACAGATTTAGAAAGCGCTGAGCTGATAAAATATGCAGCGAATGCTTTTTTGGCGACGAAAATAAGTTTTATCAATGAGATGTCTGGGTTATGCGAAGCCGTAGGGGCCGATGTACAAGCCGTTGCCAAAGGCATGGGTATGGATGGCCGAATTGGCCGGAAATTTTTGCACGCAGGCCCTGGTTACGGAGGTTCTTGTTTCCCTAAGGACACCCAAGCTCTGGTTCGTATGGCGCAAGAAAACGAATCTCCGTGTCGAATTGTTGAGGCTGTTATCGAAGTTAACGCCGGACAAAAAGCGCGTATGATTAAGAAAATTCGGGCAGCCTTAGGCAACGATGTTGCAGGTAAGAAAATTAGCGTATTGGGCTTAACCTTCAAGCCAGAAACCGACGACATGCGTGATGCACCGTCGCTTTCAATTTTGCCTGCTTTGGTAGAAAAAGGCGCTATTATTCACGCTCATGACCCTCAGGGGATGGCCGAGGCAAAAGAACTTTTGCCGCCTGAAGTGCAGTATTTTGATGATGCTTATTCAGCAATGGCGGAAACCGATGCTCTTGTTATTTTGACCGAATGGAATGCCTATAGAGGCCTTGATTTGGCTCATGTGAAACAAATCATGAACGGAGATCAATTCATTGATCTTCGTAATGTTTATGATCGCGAGCAGATTGAATCTAAAGGATTTGTGTACACTGCGATCGGACGTTAACACTAGTTTTTAAAAAAGTTAGACAAGGAAATATCAATGAGAAAAGGCATTATTTTGGCGGGAGGGTCCGGCACTCGGTTATACCCAATTACCCAAACCGTCTCTAAGCAATTATTGCCGATTTACGACAAGCCAATGATTTATTATCCGTTAAGCATACTGATGCAAGCAGGTATCAAAGATGTTTTGGTTATTTCGACCCCTGAAGATACGCCACGTTTTGAGCAGTTACTCAGAGATGGCAGCCAATGGGGCATGAACATCGAATATGCCGTTCAGCCATCGCCAGATGGTTTGGCTCAAGCCTTTATCATCGGAGAAGACTTTTTAGGCAACGACCCTTCTACCCTAATATTGGGTGATAACCTGTTTTTTGGGTTTGATCTGGCAGAGAACTTGAAAACCGCTTCGTTGCAGACTGCAGGTGCTACCGTATTTGCTTATCCTGTGAGTGACCCCGAGCGATACGGTGTTGTTGAGTTCGATGCCAAGGGAAAAGCAAAAACCTTAGAAGAAAAACCACTGGTTCCAAAATCTAATTATGCCGTAACTGGGCTGTATTTTTACGACAACCAGGTCGTTGATATTGCTAAGGCTGTAAAGCCGTCAGAAAGAGGCGAACTTGAGATAACTGAGGTTAATAATCAGTACCTTAAAATGGACCAGTTAGATGTTCAAACCATGGGCCGTGGTACCGCTTGGCTTGATACAGGCACCCACGATTCTTTATTAGAAGCCGGTCAATTCATTCAGACCATTGAAAAACGCCAAGGTTTGAAGGTTGCCTGCATTGAAGAAATTGCCTACCAGATGAATTATATCTCAGCGGAACAGTTGGAAAGATTGGCAGAACCACTGAAAAAAAATGGGTACGGCCAATACCTATTGAATATTTTGGATAAAAAATTCATTTGAGGAAGGCCGTATTGCAAGATGTAAAGCTAGCCATCATCGGGGGCTCCAGTCTAACTAGTCTGGAGCAACTAGGGCAGGTAGAAAGCCATACAATATCTACCAGCTACGGAAAACCATCCTCAGATATTCAAATTGGCGAATTCGGTGGAGAGCCAGTCGCTTTTCTAGCAAGGCATGGCTCTGATTATCAAACCCCACCACATCTAATTAATTACCAAGCGAATATCGCTGCACTAAAAAAAATGGGCGTTGAAAAAATACTGGCCGTTAATACCGTTGGTGGGATTCATCCGAGCATGCCAGCTGGGTCAATTGTAATCCCAGACCAACTTATCGATTACACCTGGGGTAGGGCATCAACGTACTCTGATCAGGGTAACGTAATATTCATCGAATTCGAAAAACCCTTCGATCAAACACTTCGTCAGCACCTACAAAAAGCCGCACAACAGCTCCAACTATCACCGCACAACGGTGCGGTATACGGCTGTACTCAGGGCCCCCGGTTAGAAACTGCCGCCGAGATCAACAGGCTAGAACGAGATGGATGCGATCTTGTAGGTATGACTGCAATGCCCGAGGCGGCACTCGCCCGAGAATTGGGTATGGCTTACGCTTCGGTCTGTTTAGTGGTTAATCCAGCTGCTGGACGTAGCGATAGGCCCATCTGCATGAGCGAAGTTGAAAAAGTCGCTTCTGTTGGAATGCTACAGGTTGTTCAATTACTTGAAGCAGCCGTTGTATCAATAGCCAATTAAGCCAATTAAACAAGGCACTAAAACACTTTGAGCGCAGGGTTATTTAAAGCCTAATGCTCTGTTGTTGGTGCGGCGTTAGTTTGAAATGCCGATGCATTGGGTCGCAGCCAAAGCGCAGTGGTTTTATCTAGCAGTTCTATTTGTTCGCGTTCGTAAGGAATGACCTCAACAAGAACCCCGAGCAGCGGGTGATCCAAATAATGCTGAGTTTTACTTTTCATACGTCGCTTTTGATGCATTACATAAGTGATGGTTCGTTTCGGTGAGCGGATATAAAACGGCGTTGTTGTACCTCGTTCGGTATCTGCTTGCGATAGTTTAAATAACGCTAACATTGCCGGAGTAGACCATGCTTCTGATCCGGGCTGTGCTGGCGCCCCCACGGCGGGCTCGCCGCTGATAGCGGAAGTAGAACTATCAGCAGAAACGCGGTGCGATGCATGCCATCTAGCAATTTCTGGCAGACCCAAATCAAATAATTGGCTGAATAACCGATCGGGCTCAGGAATAGGTACGGGCAGTGTCGACGTTTGAACGCCGTTTAGCTGTCCAGATGCGTCAAAGTCATGCAGCCATAAATCTACTTCAAGGTGCAGATAACGCTTCTGACTGAAGCGCACCCAACCCTCAAGTTGTTGATGCTTTTCGGTTGATTTTCCACCTTGAATGGCGACGGCCTGCCCAGTTACACCTTTACCAAGTTTTTGGTACCACTGTTTATAAAATAAGGTTCTGAACCCAGCAGAGCGCCGGATGTTACCTTTCTCCTTTTCAAACCCAGCATCTGCATCCACCATAAGGCTATAGTTTGGCAACGGCTGAACCAATGGGTTGTAGTTAGGCTTTAGTAGCGGATGCAACGATGTGGTTTGTTTGGGGTAAGCCAGCTCAACCTCCGTAGGCCACTGTTCTGAAAATTCGCCTGTGGTTTTGCCTTTTAAATGTTGAAAGACCAGTAAATTCACTTGGTACCATTGCTCGGTTTCTGAATGGGTGCCATTAGTGGTGTTGGGTTTAGCGAGGGCCTGTGATGTGCTCACTAAGCACAATGCAATGAGCATGGTTATAAAGTAAGAGCGTGGTAAAAAACACATATTATGAACAAGATTTGGTGTGATAGATGGCTGGGAAATACATAGTTTAAGAGTATAACCCGACTCAAAATAAAGCTCTCGATTTTACAGCGCTTTAAAATATTAAGATTAGATTTTACCTGCATGTTGAATGTACGTATATTGAGAAAACTATAAAAATGGAAAGGAAAATATTATGAAAATGGTATGGAACATTTGTTTAATTGCTGTGGGAATCAGCGCGGCTGCATCAAGTTTTGCAGCTAAAGATCCGAACGTTAGCGCCATAAAAGCCCGCCAAGGCGAGATGGCGATTAGGGCATTAAACGTTGGGCCATTGTTTGCGATGGCTAAAGGTAAAATTGCATACGATGCCAAGCAAGCCCAGACGTTAATTGGCAACCTGAAATTATTGCTTGACCTTGATACCAGCCAACATTGGCCTCCGGGATCAGACAATAAAAGCTACCCAAACAAAACAGCGGCATTACCTGCAATTTTGGACTACTTACCCTGAGATTGGTAAATACGGTAAAAAATACGCCATCGCAGTTACAGAGCTTAGCGAAGTTGCGGGCAATGGTTTGGAAGCCCTTAACGCAAAAATGGGAGCTTTGGGTAAATCTTGTAAAGGCTGCCATGACGAATTTCAAGATGAACACAGCCACTAATTATTACTCGAATTGAAAGGCTACCAGTTAAAGAAGATATGGGATCCAGTGTCGCGGTTGTGGCATTGGGTTTTGGCCATCACCCTAAGTTTTAGTTGGTGGTTGGGTGAATACATGGAGTTCGACACTATTGACTGGCATTTTTATGCCGGCTACCTCATGTTGGGTTTAGTGGGGTTTCGATTGCTTTGGGGGTTTTTGGGGCCATCGCCCGTTCGGTTTAAAACACTGCTAATGTCGCCGGCAGATATTTTTAGCTATTTAAAAATCATGAACCGTAGAGAACCCAGTGGCACACCGGGGCACAACCCTGTTGGGTCAATATCTGTGCTGTTGATGATAGTTTTTATTTCTGCACAAGCGGTTACGGGTTTATTTATAGAGTCGGATGACTTTTATGAATCGGCTCCGCTAGCATCATATGTATCCGATGAAACCATTGGGTGGTTAACCTGGTGGCATCACCTTAACGCCAAAATTATTTTGGTGTTGGTAGCCTTGCATGTAGGGGCGGTATTATTTTATCTGATTTGGAAAAAAGAAAATTTGATCAAACCCATGTTCACCGGCTGGAAGTGGGTAAAAGTTAAAAAAAATGATGCCTAATTTTTTGGTATGAGGAGGGCTTGTGCATCATTTGTGTATCACTATACAACCGCTGTGATGGTATATAACTCATACTGATAACAGTAATGGCTGCGGGTGAAATTCGCTAAACTTCACCGATTGAACTCGCGCCCAAAACGTTTTTTATTTCTACTTGCTAATAGTTACGTCCCGCCAGAGAGCAACTCAAGTACTTGTCCTACCTGCCCAATGCGTTGTTCTGCATCTTCCATTTCTAATTTAAACGATAGTTTTTCAGAACCGCTAAGGGTAAATTCTTGTGGTCGTTGCTGAATAAGATTAATAATTTTCATTGGGTCAACTTTAGGTTCCTTATTAAAATCTATTCGGCCTCTTTGAGCGCTAGCTTCAAGCTTTTTAATACCTAAGGCTTGCCCGCGTAATTTTAGAGCAGTAACCGCAAATAGGTTTTTAACGGGATCTGGAAGCAATCCAAAACGGTCAATCATCTCTATTTGAAGCTGCTCTAATTGCCGGTCAGTTTTACCATTTGCGATACGTTTATAAAGCACTAAACGCTCCTGCACATCACCAAGGTAATCGTCGGGAATTAATACAGGGATGTGTAAATTCACCTCGGTCAAATCACTTTGGGTATTTTCAATATCAGGTATCTTTCCTTGCTTCATCGCTTCGACGGCTTTTTCGAGCATTTCCATGTACAACGAAAAGCCAATGCTGTGAATCTGCCCGCTTTGATCGTCCCCAAGTAACGCGCCGGCACCACGAATTTCCATATCGTGTGAGGCTAATGTGAAGCCTGCGCCGAGCTCTTGGGTTGCCTCGATGGCTTCAAGTCGTTTTTTTGCATCTGCGCTTATTAGTTTTGCTGGAGGGGTAATTAAATAGGCGTACGCTTGGTGATGCGAGCGGCCAACCCGGCCACGAATTTGATGCAACTGTGCCAACCCAAGTTTATCGGCGCGCTCCATAATAATGGTGTTGGCGTTGGGTACATCAATACCGGTCTCAATAATAGTGGTGCAAACCAGCACGTCATATTGCTTGTGGTAAAAGTCCGACATCACCTGTTCAAGCTCACGTTCGCGAAGCTGACCATGGCCTACGCCAACCCGAACATTAGGCAACATTTGCCGTAAGTCGGCTGCTGTTTTTTCAATGCTCTTTACTTCATTGTGAAGATAATAAACCTGGCCGCCGCGCAACACTTCGCGGGTAATGGCTTCTTCAACGATGGATTGTTGCATCTCCGTAACAAATGTTTTTATTGATAAACGTTTTGCCGGCGGCGATGCAATGATCGAAAGGTCTCGAATACCTGCCATTGCCATATTCAACGTTCGAGGAATAGGCGTTGCGGTGAGCGTAAGAATATCGACTTGCGAACGTATAGATTTCAAATACTCTTTTTGACGGACACCAAAACGGTGCTCTTCATCAATGACGACCAACCCAAGGTTTTTGTATATAAGGTCTTTTCCGATGATTTTATGGGTGCCAATCAAGATATCGACCTGGCCGTTTTCTAGCTCCTTCATCACCTCAGTTTGCTGCTTTGACGAACGAAAGCGCGACAACACCTCAACTTTTATCGGGTAGTCGGCAAAGCGGTCTTTAAAGGTTTGATAGTGTTGTTGGGCTAGTAGCGTGGTGGGTACCAATACGGCCACTTGGCGGCCATCATTCACGGCTAAAAATGCAGCGCGCATAGCGACTTCGGTTTTACCAAAACCAACATCACCGCAAACCAAGCGGTCCATGCTTTGCTCGGACAGCATATCTTTCAATACTGCATCGATAGCGAGTTGTTGATCAGGCGTTTCTTCAAACGGAAATTGCGCACAAAATTGCTGATAAGAGTCTTCGTCTAACTCAATGGCAAAACCGGTTTTTGCTTCACGGCGCGCATATATTTCTAGCAATTCTGCTGCAGTATCACGTATTTTCTCAGCTGCTTTACGGCGTGCTTTTTGCCATTGATCCGTGCCAAGCCTGTTTAGCGGCGCAGCGTCTGGGTCGACGCCTTCATAGCGGCTGATTAAATCAAGTGATGCGACCGGTACATAAAGCTTGGCGGACTCGGCGTATTCAACCACAAGAAATTCGGTTTCTTCGCCATCGATAGGCAGCGTTTGTAAGCCACGGTACCGACCCACGCCATGCTCAATATGCACAACGGCACTGCCGATATTCAGCTCGGTTAAGCTTTTTACCAGCAAATCAGAGCTGTTTTCATCGCGTTCGCGGCGACGCTGTTGCATCACTTTACGGTTGTACAGGTCTAACTCAGTAATAACTGCGATGTTCTCTTGCTGAAGATAAAAGCCTTTTTGTGGTTCAGCAATGGTGATGGCAATTTGGGTATCCGAGTCTACAAAACTCTGCCAATCAGGCACTTCAACGGGGTGAACTTGGATGCTTCTAAATTGCTCGAGTAAAATTTCTCTACGCCCAGCGGATTCAGCTTCTATTAATACCCGCTGGTTTGCTTGGCCCAGAAATTTTTCAAGATTGCCCAAAGGTTGTTGTGCACGGTGATTAATTGCGATATCGGGTAGTGGTTTGGTTGAAAAATTGCAAAGGTGCTTCGAGGGCTGTTCATCGGCGCTGTTGAATAAGCTGCAATTGGGTTGTTGGTTGATTCGGTTAAAGAGTTGATCAGGATATAAAAACAGCTCTTCGGGGTTCACGATAGGCCGTTCTACGTTATGCCGCAGTTGCTCAAAACGCTGTTTTACTTCGTTAAAGAATGTTTCTGCAGCTCGGTCAAAACCAGCCGCTTTTATGATTAATGTTTGTTCGGGTAAGTAATCAAATAAGGTATCGCAGCTTTCGTAAAACATCGGCAGGTAGTATTCAATTCCGGCGGGGAAAATACCCAGGCTGATATCACGGTATACGCTGCTATCGGTTGGGTTGCCGCTAAACCTGTCGTGCCAGCGGTTACGAAAATTTGTGATTGATTGCGCATCGATAGGTACTTCGCGGGCAGGTAGTAACGAGATACCCTCTACTTTTTCAATAGAGCGCTGGGTTTCTGGGTTGAATGTACGGATGGTTTCTATATCGGTATCGAACAATTCAATACGGTATGGCTGCTCAACGCCCATGGGGAATATGTCTAAAATTCCGCCGCGCAGGGTAAATTCGCCATGTTCACTCACCGTGCTTACGGCCCGATACCCTGCGCTTTCTAAATTGTTGCGGAAGCGTTCTGGAATTAATGTATCACCAACATTTAAAATCAAACTGCGTTTAAACAGCTCTTCTTTTGGTAATAGCCGGTGCATTAAAGTACCAATGGGTACCAATAAAATACCGCGTTCGAACTGGCTTAATTTGTGAAGTGTTTGCAGCCGGTCCGAAATAATATCTTGATGAGGCGAAAATAAATCGTAGGGCAGGGTTTCCCAATCAGGGAAATAGAATATCGGTAGTTCTTTGCCCTGCGCAAAAAACTGCAACTCTGCCTCTAGCTGCTGCGCCATAAGGCTGCCCGTGGTGACCACCAGCATGGGCTTATTGCTTTGTTGAGCGGTTTGGACCAAGGCTAAGCTGCGACTGGCCCCCTCGAGGCCACACCAATTTTGATGTTTTTCCGACTGGATTTGAGGAGGGCTGAAAGGCGATAATGGTTGGCTAGGCATCTATAAAAGTCACGCTGGGTAAGTTACTGCTTTATCTAAAGGCGGCAATTTTACCCCTACTAGCGACGGGTTCAATCAAAACAAGCTGAACCGCTAAAATTTATCAGGTGTTGGTTGGCTGGGCGTAAAGCGTATTTATGTTTAGAACAAAAAATGGCTGCTTTTACCTGTAAATAGTAATGGAATGTTAAACGGTAACCCTTTGATAAATATAATGATTAATAGAATAGCGGCTTGGTTCTCCACCTTGTGTTTGTGTGTGGTATCGAGTTTTGGCATGGCGAGTGAAAATACCCTTCCAAATCATGCGGTGATTTTGCAATACCACCATGTCAGCAGTAAAACACCGCGCTCAACCAGTATTAGCGTAGAACGCTTTGCGCAGCATATGGAATACTTGGCCAGCAATGACTATCAAATAAAGTCTCTTGATGAGGTCATAACGGCGCTGCGCTCGAAGCAGCCCAACAAACAAATGCTCCCGGATAAAACCGTTGTCATTACCTTTGATGATGCCTATCAATCGATGTACAAAAATGCGTATCCGCTGCTTAAAGAAAAAGGCTGGCCGTTTACGGTATTTGTAAACAGCACCCAAACGCACCGAAACCGCCGCATTTATTTGGGCTGGGAGCGCTTAAAAGAGATGGCACAAAACGGCGCAACCATCGCTAACCACACGCCAGATCACGGCCACATGCTGCGTAAGCGCACGGTAGATGGGCAATTAGAAACTAAAGAGCAGTGGTTAGGCCGAATTGAGCAAGAAGTAACTGCCATGCAGGCCGAGATTATCGAGCACACAGGCACCGATGCCCGCTATTTTGCGTACCCATATGGCGAGGCCAATACCGACATACGAAACCTGATTACAAAACTGGGTTTTGTAGGTTTAGGTCAGCATTCCGGGCCTATTGGCGAATATTCAGATTTTTCATTTTTACCGCGCTTTCCAATGTCTGGGGTATACAGTAGCCTAAAACCAATGCGTACTAAGCTTCAGACCTTGCCGTTTCCTATATCGGAGCAGTACCTTCATGAACCCATAGTGGCGCATGCTGAGCTGCAGCCACAGCTAACCCTTAAACTCGATAAAGGGCATTATCGGCTTGGCGAGTTGGCCTGTTATGCAAGTGAACATGGGCGAATTACCGCTAAGGTCAGCAAACCAACTGTGCCTTCACCAACACTAGAAAATGGCGCTGCTGATCTGATGTCAGGTGGCGAGCACACCACAAGTAAAGCAACGAATAGTGTAGGAGAAAGTGTAGGAACAAGTGTAAATAGTAGCGCGCAGAAAACGCCGTTTAGGCTGGTTGAAGTGCGCTCAGACAAGCCAATTATTACCGGCCGTTCGCGCTATAACTGCACTGCACCTCATGTAACAGAGCGGCGTTACTATTGGTTTTCTGCCTTTTGGTACCGAATGGCTAAAGGCGAACAATGGATCAAAGAATAAAATTGCACAGTAGTGGCCGTGCAAGAATGAGGGTGGCTGAATCGGTGTGTTGTTAACTTAGTTGCTCGTTTAATTAATTGAGGGCGCTAGCGCAACCCTCAAATCAAAACGTTACAGGCTTTGGAGGGTAATACCTTCAAGCTTGTTGTAACGGATCATTGCACGTAATTCTTCAATATAAGCATCACCACGAGCCGAGTAATGCTCTAAACCACCGGCTAATGCAGCACCGGTGATGGGTTCGTCTTTATGGCGCAATTCTGCCCTAATTTCACGAAGCTGGCTGTACGCTGGGTGACTGTTAATATTTCTAAAATACGCTGTTACCGAGTGCGAAACCGACTGATACCGAGTCACCTCATAGGTGGCTTTTGCTGGCCGGCCACTTGGAACAACCCCGCAGCCTGGCTTAAAGCACCAAATCCCAAAATAGTTATTGGCTTCCGTTGCGAAACGCGAACGGCCCCAAGCGCTTTCGTTTGCGCTTTGGGATAACACCAGTGATGCCGGAATATGGTCGATTTTAACCAACAGTTTCTCAACCGTGATTTGATCTGAGTTTACGGTTTGTGATGCTGGGGTTTTGTTTGGTTTGACCCGGTAGGTTTTACTCAGGGTGAGCAATAGCGCACTTTGCTGATCAGATACTTGGTTGCCCGCTCCCAATTGAGTGTGAATTTTTTTTAAATCACTACGCAATGCAGTAATCGCGTTGTTCTCACGCTCGATAAATGGCAGTAAGCTTTGGTAAAACTGCTTTTTGCTGGGTGCAATATAAGCAGGTTTCTTAGCTGTCTTTGCGATGCCTGCGTCTTGAGGTGCAGTTTTAACGGTTGCAGGTTGTGCAGCCGCAGCCTGACTTTCAGACGATTCTGAATGCGTTTGAGCGTGTTCAGATTGGTTGCTGATTACAAAACCGCAAACCACACTTACACTGATAATGGCGACAATAACTTGTTCAAATCGGGTCATAATTGAATGCACTGACAAATAAGGGGCGCTGATGATAGCAAAGGATGTTAGCCTGCCAAAATTTTTTAGTGGTTCACCCGTATGTTCAACGACGTTCCGCATCCATTTCTTAGTCGGCGCATTGCAGCCTCGATGCCCGGAGAGACCATGGTTGCAACGCAATTGCCACTTTGCCCAGAGATCTTGCTCTACTTAGTCTCAAGCCAAACTCCAGATAGCCAGCCCATTCAAAATAACATTGCACAACTGATGGAAAGCCCGCCTTATTGGGCATTATGCTGGGCCGGAGGCCAGGTATTAGCGCGCTATATTTTGGATAACCCACAGGTTGTGGCGGGTAAACACGTTGTCGATTTTGGCGCAGGATCCGGCGTGGTTGCCATTGCAGCTGCAATGGCAGGAGCAAACAGCGTACTTGCTTGTGATTGTGACCTTGATGCAATTATTGCGATAGAAGAAAACGCAACACTCAATGCCGTTGAACCTGGCATGATTAAACCGGTAACGAGTATTGAGTGGGCCGAACAACAATTTGATCTAATTTTCGCAGCAGACTTATTGTACGACAGTAAAAATCTGCCGTTACTGACTCAGTTTATGCAAGCAGCTAATCAGGATTAGTAGCGGATTCTCGTTTCAGTGAATTTAATGAGCCTGCTCAAAAATTATTGTTTCAACAGCAAGCGGCCACTTGTCCAGATTTGGACAATACCGGTGAATACAGCCAAGTATCGGTGTACCAGTTTGGTGAATAAGGCCTATTTTAAGTCATCACGGATCAATGGCACACACATGCGTGTATTTGTCTGCATCGAAAACCTGTAAAGGTATTGCTAGCTAGTACTTTAAAAATTCTAAACCAGTAGAACGCAGTGAGGTGGCAGCAGGAGGTAAGGTGGCGTGAAGGTTTTGTTAAAAAGCGATAAGTCATCGAGGTATAAGTATCTCTAAAGAAGCAGTGTGTGCCGTGGTTGAAGTCGTGCGGTTTAGGGCAACATTCTAGGAAGCAAAACTGAAAAGTGTTCGCGAAACCCTAGTAAGCAGAGACTAAAGAAACAGCATCTACAATAGAGTGGCAATTAGACTGCCTATGATTGGACGAGAGTCCTTTCATACCCCGCTACAAAGAAGCTTGCCTGAGAGATTTAACACCTAAGGCATCATTATTTATGGCTTAAGATCTTTCTAATTTGAAGATACCGGAATGCTCTGCTATACCCAATTTAGCAGTATCCAAATTTTCAAATTAGATAGGGCTTAAATCGATGAAATTGATGCATAAAGGGCTACTCATTGTAGCTTCAATGACATTGCCAACCACCTTTGTTAGCCGGTTCAAATACGCTTTATGGGGACTTTCGTTACTCACTTAACGGTATTGATGCAGGTGCCGGCGCCGGTAGTGTACTCAGTGGTCAAAGCAATGCTTCGCGTGTGGGGTTAAAAGGCACAACCGATAAAGAAGAAGGCATCAGTGCTTTTTACCATCTTCAGGCAGGGGCGAGTATCGATACCGATGGTGCAGGTGATGCCATTACTCAGCGGTTTTTCTTTGCCGGCGTTAAAGGTGGCTTCGGAAAAATTGTGTATGGCAGAACCTCAACCCCATACAAAATGGCAGGGCTAAAGCTTGATCCATTTTATGATACCTCCGCAGGTGCTGGGCTTGGCGGTGCAACCTACGGGCTAAGTGGTTTGACCAATGCGTGGACCGACAACTCATTGGCGTACAGTAAAAAGCTTGGGAAGATCAGTATTAATGGCTCAATGTATCTTGATGATAGCGCAGCAGATAAACACGATATGAATTTAGGCGTCACCGTGACGCAGGGCTCTTTGGTTGCAGGTGTGCAATATCTTGATGTCGGCGCGGCAGGAGTTATTGCAAAAAGTACCGCTAATAGCAGCGCCATTCGTTTTCATGCGAAATATGGTGCAGGCCCATGGAGTGTAGGTGGATCTATTGAATCGATTGATCCATCAGCAGGCAGTAAACAAAGTTACCTGTATCTTTCAGGAACTTATATGTTGTCGGACAAGACCAAAGTAGCCGCTTCGTATGGCAGTGTTGATGATGTCAGTACGGCAGTCGATGGCGATGGCATTAACCTTGGTATCTTTCATCAGGTGTTAAAGAAAACTAATGTGTATGCGCTATACAGTGATGTCAGTGCGGGTACCGATAGAAGCACCATTGCGGTTGGTGTTAGCCATAAGTTCGCGGTTAAGTAGCTAGACTTCGCAAAACCCTACATAGTTGAGCAGGCTTTTTTGGCTGGAAGCCGGAACAAGCCTTTGCTCAACGTAGGTGAATATGTTCTTGATTTCTCTTTCTCTTTCTCTTTCTCTTTCTCTTTCTCTTTCCCTAATCCGTCGCCGCCGTTCTGTTTTTGTGTTTCCTATCATTAGATATTTCTGTTCATTGAATTATCGTAGGAACAACTGCCCAGTGTTCTTTGGATAATTTACGTATAAAATATTTTTCTCTAAAATAGTTGCGCCAATTGGTTTATGTGCAGTTAACTTTTGTGTCAAATATCAGCACCTGTATGCGAAGTTAATGCTAAATTTCATGGTGTATTTTAGTATTAAATTTCTTAGATGAAAAATCAAAAATAATAACTGAAACTATAATTCCATATTCCAATATCAGCACCCAGTTGGGTAATTCGTATGCACTGAGTTCATCGTTGTTGGTATTAATCCCTGTCATATACGCCAAGAGCACTGCGAAGGATGTAACCCACAACCAGCGGCTAGCAAACAGTACACCAAAAGGTAATACCCATAACCAATACCAAGGGTTAAATACTGGCGAGCAGAACAATAATGCAGCGAGTATCCAGTCATACCTAATTGGTTTATTTGGGTTGCGAGTGAAATATAACAAATAGCCGCAATAAACCAATAAAAAGCTACCAATACTGATTAACTTGGCAAATGGCGCGGGAGCAATATTAATGATTAATCCGTAGATGAATGAGTTGAATTGCCACTCTTTTCCAAAGGCGAATAAACCAGTAACCACGCTGTTTGATTGCAAAACAAAGGGTAAATACAACCCGACAATACAAACCACAAACACCAGCCAGTACACCCGTGGCATCTTCCACAGAATAAAGGGTGCAATAAAGCAGCCAAAGGGTTTTGCACAAATACTGATAGCCAAAGTGGTTACGGCTCCGCCATGTTGTTGCCGACCGGCATACAGGCAAGCCAAGATTAGAAAGAACACCCCAAAACCATCTGGGTGAGCTGTGAAGGCGATTTCTTTTATCACCAATGGGTTCCATGCGTATAAAAATACCCACCATCGGTTTTGAGTTAATTTACTCAATACAACAATGAGTGCTAAATCTACCAGCGCATAAATAACTTGTAAGCCAAGTACATCTCCCGGTGTAAGCCAATGTGCAAGTAAAAAGCTGTATTGCAACGAAGGCCCATAGATTGTCGGAATGTCTGGGTAATTGATTCCGTCTAATAACTTTTGGAACGTTTGCGGTATTGTTTCATCGGTAAAAAATGCACTTGGGGCAAGCGAGAAAGGGTCTCCTATAGTTGCAAACTGATACCCATCCCACAAATAACGATAAAAATCATCTTCAAATATTGGGTCACCTAATATGCCCATCAGCCGGAATGCCGCTGCCCACAATATAATTTCTGGCAATGAAATACTGCTGTTGAAATGCCATTTATCCCTTGATAGAAGCAAAATGATCCCACCCAAAGCGATCACCACCGCATAGAAAACATCTAACGTCATGCGTGATAAATCAACCGAACACCAGGCAAGAAATCCATAAAGCACGAGCGATATCAAACCCAGCCCGTGGAACTTAAGTTTTATATCGTTTGAATGCTGGATCATTGGCGGTTGTGGCCTGGGTTGTTTGCGACGATGTGCTTTCGCATTGTTTTGGTTACGCCAAAGTAGTTAAAAAGAACCAGCTTTTCGATTAATAGTTTGAATAAGAATTTCAATTATGACTAAGCCTAAAGGGCACTCGTTCAATGAATCAAAATGTTTATAGGTTTGTGATATTTACGATGAAAATTTGTGGGGTCGGTGTTTAACATCGGCAACCAGCAACTATGTTGTATTCGTTCCGGTTTAATCTGACACCTCTTTTAAAAAGAGAAAGTTACCCATTGTAATAAAGGCATCGAGTCTTAAATCAAAGCAAAAAGGTAACTCTCATGATCCATACTAGCAATCCAATCATCAAACACAAAGCAGGCTTGCTTAACCTGGCAGAAGAACTGAGCAATGTATTGAAGGCCTGTAAAATTATGGACGTTTCTCGTGGTACGTTTTACAGGGATCAAGAGCTTGTACAAAATGGGATATTGATACGCTCATCAACAATAGCCGTAGAGCGCCAAACCTAAGGGCAGGGTGGGCGCCGATGAGGCGACAGAGCAGGCTATTGTCGCTGTATGCGGTAGATTAGCCCGCGCATGGCCAGCACCGTACCGGCCATGCGCTGCGTAAGGTTGGTGTATTTGTATCCGGCAGCGGTGTTCGTTCAATCTGGGTTCGCCACAATCTGGAGGATTTTAAAAAGCGGCTGATGGGCCTAGAAGCCAAGGTGGCCTGTAACAGCATTATCCTCAGCGATGCTCAAGTGGCTTTTTTTGAGAAAAAGAAGCAAGGCGATGAGGCTTGTGGCGAGATTGAAACTGCACACGCTGGGTATCTGGGCTCTCAAGAGACCTTTTTAGGGGGGGGCTCAAGAGTGTTGGGCGTATTTATCAACATACCTTTGTCGATACCTACAGCAAAATAGCCTTGTGTACACTCTATTTGGCCAAGATGCCCATCACAGCCGCTTATGTGCTCAACGATAAAGTATTGCCTTTTTTCGAGCAGCAACCATTACCCATACTTCGTATTCTGATGGACCGTGGAACGGAGTTTGTGATCGGGTAGGCCAATATGATGATCAGTTTTACCTGCCGATAAATGACATTGCTCACACCAAAACAAAAGCGATGTCACTACAGACCAATGGCGTCTGCGAGCGTTTCCACAAAACAATATTGAACGAATTTTATCAGGTGGCATTCTGAAAAAAACTATGATGAAAGCTAGAGGCGCTGTAAAAAAATCTAGAGAGCCTGCCCCACGAAGTGCGTGGGTGCGCATGGATGGATACTATAACTATGAAAGAATTCATCAAGGCAAGATGTGTTGCACCAGAGCGCCAATGGATACTTTACTGGATGGTAAATCGATTTGGGCGGTGAAAAATTCAGCTCAATTCTAAACTGACACGCGCCAACATAGAACGGCTAACTATCAGCTCAGGTTTGAGCTACTACATTTTAATTGATGTCAGTCTTGCGTTTATAATTCTCCGACTTACGGTCTCCACCTCTTGCTCTCGGAGAGACAGGGCATTTTAATTTTCGCGCTATCTTATCTTTGAAATGACTACTTCCCAACACCCAACCTTTTATTAATGGATTCTCGTATTTCCACCAACGTCTTCTCGGCAATTCGGGCCTTGAATAGTGCTCTGTAGGCACCTTGCCGCTCTTCCGGGGTTTTCCCAAGCGTTAAATATTCGGGGTGTGGGCTCACCAACGGGTTTGGCTCCCCGATAGCATTGTACCGATAACTAGACCATGGGTACTTGGACAGGTGATCTACCATACCCTCAGCACGAACCGGGTTGAGCTCAATATATCGATAGCAGGTCAGCAAGTAACGTTCGGAATCAATCAGTGTCGCTTTGTAACGGCCTTCCCAGAGTGTGCCGGTGCGTTGGTAGGTATGATTGACAATCAATGGGGTCAGACTTCATTGATCGATATTTTGCGCCGGTTTACAAAAAAATACATCTAATCAAACTTCCACCCATCACGTAACCGCTGTGCTGTAACCTCCGGATAAACCATCGCCACGCGCTCCTCAATTAAAAACTGCATATAGGATGCATCACCGGCATTGGTCATGGGGTTTACAAATATACGCGGGACAATTCGTGCGTAGAGTGTATGTTTTTCTGAGTCGCTGCCGTCCGCTGCTGGGAAGAAGCCAAAGTTGTAGCTCCATAAACCATATTCGCTGAATGTTTTTAGGATGTTGTTCATGCCTTCGGCGAATTCGTGAATGTCGTCTGTGCTTAGGTCGGCCAGTGTGGCTTTGCCGGGGAAGGCGGCAATCACATCACCAATTATTCCTGTTGGGGAGAAGGGTACAAACCACTGCGCGGCACCGTGGCTGCCTACCCAGCGCTCGTCGGATTGTTGTTCGGATTTGATCAGGTCTTGCATGTAGTTGCTTTGGTGTTCTGCGTAGTAGGCGTTTTCAGCCTCTATTTCTCGGCGTAGCGCATTGCCGGGGTTGCTGGTGTGCAGCACTTGCAGGTGAGGGTGGATGAGCGAGCTACCCGCCGGTGGCATGTAGTTCCAGGTCACCATGCTGTAAAACTCTTTTCCTTGAGTTTGGCTGTTGTCTTTTTTAAGGAAGAATTCGCGGGCAATGCCGATGCCGTCGGTCAATGCTTGTATGGGCATGTTGTCCATTGGCAGGTAGTGCTGGCTGCTAATGATGGCTAGCGCGGATACGTCGTCATAGGGGAACAGGTTGGGGAATAATTTTGCATCGCCCAGTGAAAGGCGGCCGCCTTCAAGGAAGCTTTCTGGGTATTTGGGTGTAACGGTATCGATATGTTCTGGGCAGAATGGGCAAAACCCGGTGGAGGCTTTTACCATTTCGGTAAGATCGGGCGGGTCCATTTTGTCCCGCGAGAAATGGCAAATTCGGCTGCTGTTACCCGTGAGTGGGTCGTAGCGTATTTCGGTTTCTACTTCGGAGAGTTTGTATTCGTTACGGGGGTCAAGAAATTCGGTGTGTTTTTTGTCTTTGCGATATTGGATTGGCAAGGTCATGGCGAATATCCCTATTGTGTATTTTTATTCGCATGATTATTTTCGATTTGGTGCTGGGTTTCAACTGGCAGGTCCTTCTATTATTTTTATTTCATCATCGGGTGGTTGCCAGCCGTCGGGTACTTTGTCTTGCAGGCGGTAGGCCAGTGCGAGTATTTCGGCAATGATGAGATAGAGCATTTCGGGTATTTCGTCGCCAATTTCTATTTGTGCCAGTAGCTTTGCAAGCTCTGGGTTTTGGTAAATAGGGATTTCATGAAATTTTGCTATTTCTATTATTTGTTCGGCGGTGGCGTCTATTCCTGCTGCGCTTATTATAGGCGCATTGTTGCCGTCGTAACTTAATGCGCTGGCTTGGTTTGCTGTTTTGTTGGGAGCTTTTTTCTTCATGCGTGCTTAGGGTTGGAATCCTATCAGTGAATCAGGTTTCTATGTGCAATAACGAGCGCTCGACAATTGGCCGGGGTTCTTTTAACTCTCCGGAATGGCATTTCAATGATTTAACATCCAAGCCTTTTGCAACTAACGCGTGTTCAAGTTGGTTGAATTCTTTTTGTATCATGCTTAATACAGCCGGTCGTTGTGACCAAATATCCATGCTTACCTGTAAGCCTACTAAGCGTGCTTTTACCGATATGGGGCCTAGTTTGTCTAAGTCGAACCGCAGGGTAACCACCCAGCCGGTTTCTGTTTGGCTGTTTTCTTGGTTGTGCTGTGGTTCTTCTTGGTCTACCCGAATATTGAATGAGTCTACATGGGGATTGTTTAGCACGGGTAAATCTAGCACCCAGCTGTTTTGAATATTGGGCAGGGTGCTCCATTGATGTTGAGCCCCAATGGTTTGAAGCTGCTGAAGCAGGATTTTGGCCAAGCCGCCGTTCAGTTGTTTAAGCACAAGGTCTAGTAGCTCAGCGGATGCTCGTGCTGGTTGGGCGGCATTGCCTTGTTCAAGGCTGTTTTTACCAGCGGCCAAGTTTTTGGTTTCTTGGTTGGTGATGGTTTGCGTCGCCGCTACGGATGCCTTAATGCTGGCCGCCATTGAACTAGTCGCTTGTGGTGCAGCAGGCGTTTTGGGGGCCGTGTTTGTGGCCACCAGCGGTGCCAAATTTGCGCTGCGCGGTTGGGCAGCTGCTGGCCGGTTTGCCGCGGGCGCTTCTGCATTCTTGTTTCTAGCCACTGTGTTAGACGTTACAACACTGGAGGTCACATTTTTAGAAGCCCCGGTACCTTTTTTGGCATGGGTCGCATGAGCCGAACCTTGCGCGGCTTTATTGGCCGTAGGGTTTTGCTGAGTAGCCGCAAGTGCTTTGGCTTGAGCAGGTTTTATTTGCTCCAATTGGGCAATGGTTTTAAGCAAAATAGATTTAAGGTCGCCACGGGTAGCGGCACTTGGTTGCTGGGCCGTATTGGTTGCAGCCGTTGAGGTTTTGTTGGCATTAGAACCGCTTTGCGCATGACCTTTTAATATTTTTGACTCAAAGGTTAGGCCGCTGTTTTTAATGGCTTTGAGTATTTTGGCCGGGTCGCTTAAATCTTGTTTAGACAAAACCGAGGCAAGTAGCTCACGGTTGCTGGCCAGCAGTATTTTGGCCAATGGGTTCAGCGCGCTGTTTTGCGCGGTGTTAGCAAGATTAGACGACTGGGCAAGCAGGCTACGAATTACCGAGCCTAGTTTGGTTTGCGTAGGCAGTGATTGCCGTTGTGCCTGCATCCATGCGTTTAGGTCATTAGGCGTGGTTTTTGCTGCACCCAGGTTAGGGAGCAGCGCCCATTGGTTGGGGCCGGTGACTTGCAGTCGCACGGTGCTGCCGGGCTGCATGGGTTTACTGCTGCTGACAGAAATAAGCTGGCGCTCTAACCTTAATTGTATGCGTTGTAGGCCTTGTTTTAACTGCGCCGGGTTGGGCGCTTCAGTGCGCACCACCTGTGCCAGCAAGATAGAACCGGTTTTAAGATTCGGCAAAACGCCCTTAGCTGCCTGAACAACGGGATTAACCGTTTGGGCGTTGGTAGGGCTACTACTTGGCGGAATAGTGCTAGACATCGGTTGGGTTGGTTCTATCTCTTATGTTCTATCTATATAATGGTGAAACTTAATTATAGCGTTTCGCAGGTTAAACCGGTCGTTTTGATCGATTGCTCCAGCGCTTTTCAGACAACTGGTTTCTCAAGAGGGTTTAATCTTGCCACAAGCGCTACTGCGGGCAGAAAATTTACGGTTTGAATATGACGACTTGTTATTGTTCGAACAGCTGAGTTTTTCTGTTATGCCGGGCGAAGTGGTGTATATCGAAGGGCCCAATGGCTCGGGTAAAACCACGTTGTTAAAGATTCTATCTGGCCTAATTGACCCAATAGAAGGACAGGTTTACTGGCAAGACAAACCCATTAACCGTGGCGCACGCACTTATCAGCAAGCCATGCTGTATCAAGGCCACCAATCGGGTATTAAAGACAGCCTCAGTGCGCGGGAAAACCTAAAATGGTTAATGAGCCTAAAAGGCTTGCGCGATGTGGGTCAAATTGAAGAAGCGTTGGCCGCGTCGAATTTGGCTGGTTTTGAAGATATCCCTTGTGGCCACCTTTCGGCTGGGCAAAAACGCCGGGTAGGTTTGGCGCGTTTACTGATAAACGATGACAACCATCAAACGGCCGAGAAGCTTTGGATACTGGACGAACCCTTCACGGCTATTGATAAAAGCGGCGTTGCAGCACTTGAAGCGACTATTAATAAGCATGCGCAGCGCGGTGGTATGGTGATGATTACAACCCATCAAGAAATGCAGCTCACTGTTCCAACCCAACGGATTGTATTGGGTTAGGCATTGAACAACCGTAGCGAACAACTATTACAGCGCTTTTTTTTAGCTTCTGATGATTAGGAAATAAGGAATTTTGAGTTTGTATTGGTACAGCATAAAAACCATGATCGGGCGCGAGCTACTCATTGCAGCGCGTTATCCCGCTGAAGTGCTCAACCCGCTGGTGTTTTTTTTGATGGTGGTGACGTTGTTTCCGCTGGGTATTAGCCCTGAGCCTGAGTTTTTAGCAAAAATAGCAGGCCCGGTGATATGGATCGCTGCACTATTAGCGATGATGCTGTCACTTGACTCATTGTTCAAAAACGATTTTGACGACGGCTCGCTTGCGCAGCTTTTGATAACTCCATCACCATTAGCAGTGCTGATTTTAGTAAAGGTATTGACCCATTGGTTTACCACTGTTTTTCCGATTATACTGCTCGCGCCGCTGCTTGGGGCTATGCTGCAACTACCCGCAGAAGGCTACAGAGCACTGCTATTAACCCTGTTGCTGGGTACGCCAATTATTAGCTTAATAGGTGCAATAGGCGCGGCCTTAACCGTTGGGTTGCACCGCGGTGGTGTGTTGCTTTCGCTGATTGTGTTGCCACTCTTTATACCTATATTGGTGTTTGGCACCGGCGCAATTGAAGCTGCAACATTGGCCATGCAATACAACGGACAGCTGGCCATGCTCTCTGCAATGTTATTAATTGCGTTGTTGGTTACACCAATAGCTACCGCAGCGGCTTTAAAAATCAGCATTAACAATTAGAATTAATACTTAGTATTGCAAGCTAGTATTTCAATTTAGTGGCCGGTGGCGCAAATGCCGCACCGGTACTTGGTATAAAACGGACGTAGATTCAACAATTTATGTGGACCTGGTTTCATAAACTCTCTTCGCCAAAATGGTTTTACCAAATCAGTGGCCGGTGGCTGCCATGGATAGCCGCTGCTGCCGCCTGCTTTTTAACCACAGGTTTGGTCATGGGGCTGGCTTTTGCTCCGGCAGATTACCAGCAGGGCAATAGCTTTCGCATTATGTATATTCATGTGCCTGCGGCTATTTTGGCCCAGTCTTGCTATATGTCGATGTCAGTGGCTGGGGCTGTGGTGCTCATTTGGCGCATAAAACTGGCTGAAATGGTGCTCAAGTGTATTGCGCCCTTTGGTGCTTCCGTGACATTTCTAGCGCTAGTAACCGGCGGTATTTGGGGTTATCCAACCTGGGGTACTTGGTGGGTATGGGATGCTCGCAGTACTTCTATGCTTATTTTGCTGTTTCTTTATTTTGGCGTCATTGCTTTGCAGGCCGCGATTGCTAACCCAAGCGGAGCTGCACGTGCCGGCGCACTGCTTGCGTTAGTTGGCGTAGTGAACATTCCTATCATTAAATACTCTGTGGAATGGTGGAACACATTGCACCAACCCGCCACGTTTACGCTAACCGAAAAACCCGCCATGCCGGTAGAGATGTGGTTACCTCTGCTCATTATGGTATTGGCGTTTTATCTTATTTTTACCGTGGTGTTAATCATGCGAACCCGTAACGAGATCTTAGTGCGCGAACACAAGACCAATTGGGTGCGCAAACTGGTTGAAGCATCCGGCAGTACAAACTCTAGCAATACCGGCACCCCAGCAGGTCACAACGGGAGCGGTCAGTAATACCCATGTATTTTGAAAGCTTTGAAGCATTTATAGCCATGGGCACCCACGGTCTTTATGTCTGGAGTGCCTATGCCATTGGCATATTGGTTTTGTCGTTAAATCTATTGTTACCGGTTTTAAATAAGCGCAGTGTGATGGCCAAGCAACGCGCCAAACTACGCCGCGAACAACAACGTAAGAGAACACCAAAGTAATGAATTCAGTTCATAAGAAACGTTTAATTATTGTCTTGTTAGGCGTGACGGTTTTTTCAGCCGCTGCGGCGCTGGTGATCTATGCGCTTAATGAAAACATTAATCTGTTTTATTCACCCAGCCAAGTTGCCGCAGGAGAAGCCCCCGTCAATAAACGTATCCGGGTTGGCGGAATGGTTGCCGTGGGTAGCGTACAGCGTGAAGCAGACTCGCTTAAAGTACAATTTACAGTCACCAACTTTAAGCACAGCTTGGTGGTGCATTATGACCGAGTATTGCCAGACTTGTTTCGTGAAGGTCAAGGCATTGTAGCTACCGGTAAACTAAACCAGCACGGGCACTTTCAAGCATCTGAAGTACTCGCAAAACACGATGAAAAGTACATGCCACCAGAGGTTGCAGATATGCTTGAAAAAGAGGGTGTAAGTCGCACCGGAGCGTATTCCAAACCATGATTCCAGAGCTCGGGCATTTTGCTCTAATCTTATCTTTTTGTTTTAGCGTGGCCCTGGGTGTTTTACCCATGCTCGGGGTGTATAGAAATAACGATTTATTGCTTTGGTTAGCAAAACCATTAGTCACGGCGCAATTACTGTTTATCTCCATTAGCTTTGGAGCACTGGCCTGGTCCTTTGCAGTCGATGACTTTTCAGTGGTTTACGTCGCCAGTAACTCTAATCGCTCTTTACCTATGGTGTATAAAATCACCGCGGTTTGGGGCGCACACGAAGGCTCGTTGCTGCTTTGGGCGCTTATTCTTTCGGGGTGGGCTTTTGCGGTGAGCTGCTTTAGCCGTAATTTACCCAACGATATTCGCGCTATGGTGCTGTCGGTCATGGGTTTGATCAGCGTTGGGTTTCAGCTATTTTTGCTGGATTCATCCAATCCATTTTTGCGGTTTCTTCCCGACTTCCCTTTAGATGGCAACGATCTCAACCCGCTACTACAAGACTTTGGGCTCATTGTTCATCCACCCATGCTATATGCAGGTTACGTTGGGTTTTCGGTTGCCTTTAGTTTTGCGATCGCTGCTTTATTAAGTGGCCGGCTCGATGCCTCGTGGGCTCGTTGGTCGCGCCCATGGACCAACATTGCGTGGGTGTTTTTAACCCTTGGCATCACCTTAGGCAGTTGGTGGGCCTATTACGAATTAGGCTGGGGCGGCTGGTGGTTTTGGGACCCAGTAGAAAACGCTTCTCTAATGCCATGGTTGGTAGACACAG
>JAESUM010000082.1 GCA_016763075.1 Pseudomonadales bacterium | reverse complement strand
TGTACTGTTTATTGATGAAATTCACCGGCTCAGCCCTGTAGTTGAAGAGATTCTCTATCCTGCGATGGAGGATTATCAGCTTGATATCATGATTGGCGAAGGCCCATCGGCGCGCTCTATTAAGCTTGATTTACCACCCTTTACGTTGGTTGGCGCAACCACTCGTGCTGGTTTATTGACCTCGCCACTGCGAGATCGTTTTGGAATCGTCCAGCGGTTAGAGTTTTATAATCTTGAAGATTTAACACACATTGTCACCCGCTCAGCCAATATTTTGGGTTTGAATATCGCACCGGCTGGCGCTACCGAAATTGCCAAACGCTCAAGGGGTACACCACGTATCGCCAACCGTTTGTTGCGGCGGGTACGTGATTACGCCGAGGTAAAGTCAGACGGTTCAATTACAGCTGATACTGCAGATGCTGCGCTCAATATGCTGAGTATTGACCCAGTTGGTTTTGATCAGCTCGACCGCCATTTGCTCACCACAATGATCAATAATTTTAATGGTGGCCCGGTTGGAATTGACACTATGGCGGCGGCCATCAGTGAAGAAAAAGACACCATTGAAGATGTGATTGAACCGTATCTTCTTCAGCAGGGCTACATTATGAGAACGCCAAGAGGGCGAGTCGTCACTCAAAAAGCCTACCTGCACTTTGGTTTGGATATACCCTCCCAGCATGCGCAAAATGACTGAAGCACGGCGCAGCACCGATGCTGATGTATGCCGATGTTCGCTGACCTATACCGATGAATGAATTTATTACCCAAGCACGGGTCTACATCGAGGATACGGATTTTGGCGGTGTGGTATATCACGCCAATTATTTATGTTGGATGGAGCGCGCTCGCACTGAGCTGCTACGCAGTGCCGGGTTTGAGCAGCAAACATTAATAGATGAAGATCTGTTGTTTGTGATTAGAGCGGTTGAAATCCGTTACCGAGCCCCGGCCAAACTTGATGACAAAATTATTATAAAAACTTCGATCAGCAAACAAACCTTTGCAACCATGGTGTTTTCGCAGCGCATATATTTAGAAGCCGAGCCAAATAACGAAGGCCCATTATTGTGCGAAGCCAGTGTTGAAGTGGCGTCTGTATCGGTTGCAAGCCGACAGGTAATTGCGGTTCCCAAACATATCGCCAGCGCAATGAAAGCGTACAGCTAATGTTGTTTGCCGTACCAGCCATGCATCTAATAGTAGTTCTACGAAAGGAAAGTATATGTCTATATATAGCCTGATAAGCAGTGCCAGTATATTGGTTCAAATTGTAATGGCTTTGTTGTTGTTGGCTTCCGTGGTTTCGTGGGTGTTTATCATTCGCCGGGCGCAAATTTTGTCCCGCGCCAAATCTGAAGCAACCATATTTGAAGAGCAGTTTTGGTCTGGGGTAGATCTAAATACTCTTTATAAAGAAGGCAATGCGCGCACAGTTGATGGTGTAGAAATCTATGGCCTTGAAGGAATTTTTCGGGCGGGTTTCAAAGAATTTAGCAGGCTAAGTTTGCAAGTTGGCGCAGACGCCGAAGCCATTATGACCGGCGCACAACGGGCAATGCGTGTCGCCGCTACAAAAGAAGAAGAGATGCTAGAAACCAATTTACCTTTTTTGGCAACGGTAGCATCGGCAAGCCCCTATGTGGGTTTGTTCGGAACGGTTTGGGGTATTATGAACTCTTTTCGTGGCCTAGCGAATGTTCATCAAGCAACCTTGTCTGTGGTGGCGCCGGGTATCGCCGAAGCGTTAATCGCCACCGCAATGGGCCTGTTTGCAGCTATTCCAGCAGTGATTGCCTATAACCATTTTGCGGCCAAAGTAGAGTCGTTGGTTACGGGCTACGATACCTTTGCCGAAGAGTTTGCCAGCATTTTACACAGGCAAGCTTATTTAAATGCTCGTAAAACCGAGACGGACCAGCGCGGGTAATCTGAGATGTCGAGGGAACGCAAAAAACGTAAACCAATGGCAGAAATTAACGTCGTTCCGTATATCGACGTGATGCTGGTATTGATGGTGGTGTTTATGATCACCGCGCCACTGCTGACTGAAGGGGTCAGTGTTGAGCTGCCGCAGTTAACCGCAAAGCCTGTAAAAGTAGATGAAACCGAAGCTTTGGTGGTGTCCATCAAAGCCGATGGCAGTTACTACGTTAACCTTGGTGGAAGCGCTGAAAAACCAGTGCAGCTTGCAAAAATAGGTACGCAGGTGTCTAAAATAATTCGCGCCAAACCCGCCACCCAAGTATTGGTACGTGGCGACAAAATGGTTCCGTATGGCAAGGTGGTTGAGCTAATGGCGCTGTTGCAAAAATCCGGTGTTGCCAGCGTTGGTTTAATCACCGAGCCAGAAAAGTAACCCATGCTAAATAACAAATATTGGACTGCGAGTAGCGCAACTGAAGCCGGGTATTTTTGATGCGCGGCTGGTTGGCTCCGGTGTTAATCGCATGTGTATTACACGCAGTTGTGATTGCTGTGTTGTTAATGCAGTGGGAATCGTCGGTTGAATTTAAGCCCGTTATTATTCCGCAACATATTCAAGCTAAAGTGGTTGAACTAAAACCTAAGCTAAAACCAAAATTAGAAACAAAAAAGAAGCCAGAGAAAAAATTAGTAAAACCTAGAAAGGCGCCCGTTAAAAAACCGCCGGTTAACAAGTCCATTAAGAAAGCAGATCAAAAGAAAGTAAAACCTGAAAAAATACCGTCAAAGCCGGTACGCGTCATAAAAACACCACCAAAAGAACCCGTACAAAAAGTAGATGAAAAGCCAGCCAAACCCAAGGTGACGCAAGAACAACTAAAAGCACAGCGACAAAAGCAGTTAGAGCTTGAGCAAGCACGGGCATTAGCTATTGCTGCAGCGAAGGAAGAAAACGAGCGAAAGCTTGCGCGTCAACAAGAGCAAGTGCGGTCGTATTCGGCGCAGATTCGTTCAGATATTGAAAGTAAATGGTCGCGTCCACCAAGCGCACGAAACGGCATGGAAGTGATACTGATGATACAGCTAGTGCCCAGCGGCGAGCTGATCGATGTGATGGTATTAAAGCGCAGCGGCAACGATGCATTTGATACCTCGGCGGTGAATGCCGTTCGAAAAGTACAACTATTTAGCGTGCCACAGGAGTATGAATTGTTCGACCAAAATTTCCGTAAAATGACGTTGCCATTCAAGGCCGAGGGCTTAACTCGATGACCTCTTTGTTACGCAAAGTGATGGCCTGTGGTTGCCTATTAACCACATTCGTGGGGATGAATGCCTTTGCTGATTTAACGATCGAAATTACCCAAGGCCAAGACAACCCTGTTTCGATAGCTATTGTGCCCTTTGAGTGGACCGGGCATGGCACAATGCCAGAAGATTTATCTGCAATTGCATCGGAAGATCTGTTTCGCAGCGGCCAGTTTGAGCCGATGTCGCGCAGTAATATGCTGAGCTTTCCGCATTATAAAAAAGAAGTTCACTTTCGCGATTGGCGGCTATTAGGCGCTGAATACTTGCTCATAGGTCATGTTGATTATGACGAGCTTGAGAAGCTTTATAGCGCGCATTATGTATTGTACAACGTGCCTTCGGGGCGACAGGTAGTAGCAGGAATGTTTTCATCTAACGCGCTGAACCTACGTGATATTGGCCATGCGATAAGCGATAGAGTGTATGAAAAAATAACCGGAATCACCGGTAATTTCTCCACAAGAATACTGTATGTGACCGAGCACCTGATCGAAGTTAATGGTAGCTCCTTCAAAGAGTACCGGCTTGAAGTGGCGGACGCCGACGGCTACAGAGTACAAAATTTATTGAAGTCGTCAGAGCCTATTCTATCGCCTGATTGGTCTGAAGATGGCCAGCGAATAGCTTATGTTTCGTTTGAGTCTGAGCGTCCAGCAATATACACGCAGGAATTAAAAACCGGAAAACGCACGTTATTAACCTCATATACTGGGCTAAATGGCGCGCCAGACTGGTCGCCTGATGGGACACAAATTGCATTGGTGCTATCCAAAGATGGTAACCCGGAAATTTACACTATCGATATCGCTACAAAAAAACTCGCCAGAGTCACCAACCATTTTGGAATTGATACCGAGCCCCGCTGGATGCCTGATGGTCAGTCGTTAATTTTTACCTCAAACCGTGGCGGTAAACCGCAAATTTACAAAGTGATTCTAGCGACCGGTTTTGTAGAGCGCTTAACCTTTGAAGGCGACTACAACGCACGGGGCCAAGTGACACCCAATGGCCGCTATTTGGTGATGGTTCACCGTAACAATGGGGTGTTTCATATTGCGGTTCAGGATTTAAAGCGCGGTATCGTGCGGACATTAACTGAAACCGATTTAGATGAATCGCCGAGCATATCGCCAAATGGCACGATGGTGGTATACGCGACGAAAGTTGCAGGCAGGGGTATTCTTGCGGCGGTATCGGTGGATGGCTCGGTTAAAATGCAGCTGCCTTCATCAAGAGGTGATGTGCGCGAGCCGGCTTGGTCTCCGGTGATTCGCCCCTAGTTTGCTTCTAGTTCGTAGGCAGTTACCAGGTAGTTCGCAGGTAAAACGACGGTAGTTAGTGCGATAAATGCATTACACCGGTAGTTTCAGTGGAATATAGCTAAAAACGGTTTTCAACTGAGGCAATTGCGTTCACAATGGATCCAGTGATACTAACGACGAGAAAAGTCGATGCCATGCGTTGTTCGCAGGCAAACAATACAAGTTTTTTATGCAATTTTTTAGGGGATAACAACCAACATGCAATCCAATAAGTTAGTTCGAGTCGGTACCGTTTCTGCACTTGTCGTTTTATTAACGGCTTGTGGTTCAGGTGGTGGTACTAAGGATGAGATGACGACTACAGAAGGCGCTAATACAAACAGCGCAAATTCTAGTGCAACGACTTCTACCTATAATGCAGGGAGCCAAGTCAGTGGAACTGAGTCTGGTTCAAGCAAAGTATCTGATAGCAAAATGATGCCTGTTTCGGCTGCAGATTTGAACACCGTTTATTACTTCGATTTCGATTCATCTTCAATTCAAGCAGGATCAATCGCTGATCTTGACCAGTTGGCAACATACCTTAAGAAAGATCGCGCACACTCAGTTGTATTAGGTGGTCATGCCGATGAACGTGGCACGCGTGAATACAATATGGCTTTGGGTGAACGCCGTGCCAAATCAGTAGAAAACTACTTGTTGCTTCAAGGCGCATATCGCTCGCAGCTTGAAGCAGTGAGTTATGGCGAAGAAAAGCCAGCTATGGCCGGCCAAGGTAATGCATCAATGGCTAAAAACCGTCGCGTTGAAGCAAAACTATAGCGACTTTCGAGTAACTGTCTCTTGATTAAGAAAATTGTATTGTGTGTTGCGATTGCGGGCTGGATTCTCCAGCCCGTTTTTGCTCAAGATAACCAAGGTTCTGATGGCCAACAGGGGTCAATAGCATCTCAGTTGTTATCTCAGCTGCAAATGCTCAAGCAAGAGCTTCTTGAACTGCGCGGCCTAAATGAAGAACAAGCATATCAATTGAAGCAAATCAAAGAGACCCAGCGTGATCACTACTTAGATCTTGACCGCCGTATCAGCGGTTTGCAGGGAAAGCTGGCAGCCAGTCAAGCTACAGCTCCGGCAACTGTTCGGCCTAGGATTATGCCGACTAATATGCCTGTTAAAGCGCTCATGAACACAAAGCCGACCACTCCGATCGCGCCAATAGTATCAGTGCTTCCCGCGGTTCAAAAACCTGCTCAACAACAAGTCCCAGCTGAAACACAGGCGTATAATAAAGCCTATGGGTTGGTTAAAAAGAAAAAGTTTGCTCAGGCCAGTAAAGCGTTTGAACAATTATTGGTTGATTACCCAAACGGCAAATTCTCCCCCAATGCACATTATTGGATGGGTGAATTATTCATGGTAGATTCAGATTTAAAGAACGCCGCCACGGCGTTTTCAACCGTGGTTTCGTCATACCCTAAGCATTGGAAAAGCGCCGATGCGTTATACAAGCTCGGTGAGATTTACTTCAGATTGGGCATCTTGGATAAATCGAAACTCCACTTGGATCGAGTGGTTGTACAATTTCCCGACTCCACTGCAGCACGTTTCGCTAGCAGGTATCTGCGGGCGAACTTCCCCCAATAAATAGCTCCTCAGCGTCGGAATTTCTTCGGCGTTTAATTCCCGTCAGTGAACAAATTGAACGATTCGATCATCCCCTCAACTCAGGTTGACTCAAGCCAGCAGTTAAAAATCACAGAAGTGTTTTACTCGCTTCAAGGTGAAGCGTTAACTGCCGGTCTACCGACTACGTTTATTCGCCTAACCGGTTGCCCATTACGTTGTGGCTACTGTGATACTGAGTATGCGTTTCGCGGCGGTACTGTTCATACATTTAGTCAATTGCTGCAACAAGTTGAAGACTACGGGTCTAACTATGTTTGCATTACCGGCGGCGAGCCGTTGGCGCAACAAAATGTACACGGCCTAATTAAACTATTGTGTGATAAAGGGTATTTTGTTTCTATCGAAACAAGCGGGGCAATCGATGTCGGGCGTTTAGATGACCGCATATCCATCGTGATGGATTTAAAAACACCAGGTTCTGGTGAAGTGTCGCGCAATTTGTACAGCAATATCCCCCTGCTTTCGGATAAAGATCAGATCAAATTTGTCATTTGTGACCGTACAGACTATATCTGGGCGCGTACGCAGGTTGCTGATCGAAACCTATCACAACAGGTTAATACGGTGCTGTTTTCAGCGTCGGTTGGGGAGCTTGGCTTTCGTGATTTGGCTGACTGGATATTAGAAGACCGGCTGCCAGTGCGTTTCCAGATGCAACTACATAAGCTAATCTGGAACGACGAGCCGGGTAGGTAGCTCCTGTTACTTGACCTCAGATCATAATTTAGCGCCACAAAGATACAAGAAAAGAGAACACTGAAAAATGACCAAAAAAGCAGTAGTGCTTTTGTCCGGCGGGTTAGATTCTGCAACTACTTTAGTGTTGGCCCAGGCCGAAGGCTTTAGTTGTTACGCGCTAAGTTTCGACTACGGACAAAGAAGCAAAACAGAACTAGAAGCAGCCGAGAGACTTGCGCAACATTATAAAGTCGAGCATAAAATAATGCGTATTGGTTTGGATGGCATCGGCGGCTCGGCGTTGACTGATGAATCCATCGATATGCCTGACCAACTAGAAGAGGGCATCCCGGTCACATACGTACCGGCTCGCAATACGGTCTTTCTTTCTTTGGCTTTAGGCAGGGCAGAAGTGCTTGAAGCCGATGATATATTCATTGGTGTTAACGCGGTGGATTATTCCGGTTACCCTGATTGCAGACCCGAATTTATTCAAGCATTTGAAGCGATGGCTAATTTGGCGACCAAGGCCGGATCTGATGGACGAAATATTAAAATTCGTACGCCATTAATTGACCTCACCAAGGGTCAAATTATAGAGCTGGGTTTGTTGTTGAAATTAGATTACAGCAAGACAGTATCTTGTTACGCTGCAGATACTTCAGGCCGAGCCTGCGGTACATGCGACAGCTGTCGTTTGCGAGCAAAAGGCTTTACAGATGCCGGAGTTGATGATCCAACTCGCTACCAGTAGCGCATCATTTAATTAATGCATACAGCAGAATAATAAAAATAAGCCATGCCAAAATATAAATCACTATTCGAAAATAATAAAAAATGGGCAGAACAAACTGCAGAACAAAAACCTGGTTTTTTGATCAGCTCGCACAGCAACAAGCGCCGGAATTTTTATGGATAGGTTGTTCCGATAGCCGAGTACCCGCGAACGAAATTGTTGGGCTAATGCCAGGAGAACTTTTTGTTCACCGTAATGTGGCAAACTTGGTGGTGCATACGGATATGAACTGTTTATCTGTACTGCAATACGCTGTTGATATTCTAAAGGTGAAGCATGTAATAGTGTGTGGGCATTATGGCTGCGGTGGTATTAAAGCGGCTATTGAGAATAGCTCCCACGGCTTGATTGATAACTGGTTAAACCACGTGCGTGATCTGCAATATAGAAAAACTGAAGAGCTTTCCAAATTTACAGATCAAGCAGATAAAATGGACCGGTTGTGTGAACTCAATATCATCGAGCAGGTCATTAATGTTGGGCGCACCACCATTTTAAGAGACGCTTGGATGCGCGGCCAGGAAGTATCGATTCACAGCTGGGTTTACGGTATTTCAGATGGACTAATCCGCGACCTTGGAACCAGCGTGTCTTCACTGGATGAATTGAGCGAGCTTCAAAAAGCCCGCTAATTTATTTCGAATGATTTGTTTCTACGGAATAATCTTCTAACGTAGCCGGCTTAAACATACTCAGTGCATCTTTTAGTTTAAGAACAATACTTTGTACTTGTCTCTTCGAATACTCTTCTTGTTGTTCTGCACCCCACACAACATTAGGCCAGCAAAAATCACTTTTCTTTCTTCCAACCACATGTACGTGCAGTTGGCTTACTATATTTCCAAGTGCTGCAACATTGAGTTTATCGCTTTGGAATTCTTGGCTAATAAATTCTGAAAGTTGGTTTATTTCTTCCTGTAGGTCAGCCTGAATGGCATGGTCTAATTGATATAATTCCGTAACATTGACCTGTGGAACCAATATAAACCATGGCACCAATGAGTTATTCATCAGTAATAGTTGGCTTGATGTTAATGAGCCTAGTACAAAGCAATCGTTTGCTAGTTTCGAGTCAAGAGTAAAATCGCTCATCAAATGTTTCCTATTGTAAGTGTTACTGCCTAAGCATCTATTGGAAAGTAGGTTGGATTGTCATCACAGTGCCATTGCGGATATTTTTTAAAAATATCTTTAAATGGTTGCGAGTCAACAATGCGAGTTAACCAATCTTGAAGTTTGGGGTAGGGTGTTTGCTCAAACCAAACTTTGTCGACATTAGCAAATTGTCTAATAAATGGTGCAATGGATATATCCGCTGCGGATATTTCATGACTGAATAAATAAGGTTTAACCGAGAGAAGTTGGTCGAGCTTTTCTATAAATGGCAGTGCATTGTCACGGTAGTATTGCGTTGAGAATTCTGGGTGCCGGTCGGAATATTTATATCGATCTAACCAATGTTTAAATTCATGGTCATTTTTTTTAATAAGAGCATCAACTGGAGATCGGTCATCCTGTTCATTTAGAAGATGCTTCGGGTCTTGTTGGTTAAGCGCCCAGTATAAAATATCAATACTTTCATCGATAACCTGGCCGCTATCGAGAACCAACAAGGGTACGGTGCCTTTAGCCGAGTAGCTCAGCATAGAGGGTGGTTTATCGCGTAGGATTACTTCTCGCAGCTCTACTTTAATGCCGGAAAAATGGATGGCTAAGCGTGCTCTCATGGCGTATGGGCAGCGACGAAACGAATAAAGAATAGGTAGGGTTTGCATGGGCTTTATTTTTCGTTGTGTACTGTAGCGTAAGTGTGGTGTGGCGTAAGCCTAGTATAAGTGGTGCGGTGAGTATGAACGCTCTGCTAATGGGGTAATTCTACTATGCCTGAGTGTGTTTGCATAAATTGTAATAATGTCAAACGTGCATCGGTGTGATTATATGTTGCCCCTTGGCTTCAAAAAAATATTTTGGTTCATTCGCTTGTTGTAACAGCTTATCAGCATTTGAATAGGGAATAACGCGGTCTGCTGGGCTGTGGAAAATGAGTAAAGGAGTCGGCGCTATTTTATTTATATAGTCGATAGGGTCATAGGGATTACTGATTAACCATGCGGCGGGATACTGAAATAACCACGTGAGCCAGTGTTGAGCGAAGGTATTACGCGTGATATCCCGATAGCTGGCGAATGCAGCATCAATAACTAGGCCGTTTATGTACGGGCGTATATCAGCTCTTGCGGCAAATGGGACTGCCAGACTTGCGCCTAAACTTTGGGCCAGTATAAAAACCGAAAGTTGCTCTGGATTATGGTCTTGAATCCAACGAAATCCAGATTCAATATCCTCGAATACTGCGGGAATTTTTGCAACCCCTGCAGAGCGCCCGAACCCACGGTAGTCGAGTAAGAATACATCGTATCCAGCCGCGGGTAACCAATAGACACTGGCAATATGCGTGCTGATGTTTTGTGCATTTCCGTGAAGAAAATATACAATTCCTTGAGTGTTACCGGTTGCTGGAAGGTACCAGCTTTTAAGTGAAGTGCCATCTGCGGCTTGATGACTTACCGGTAGATATTTTATGCCGATTTCCGTTGGCGTGCGAAGGTAACCGGTAGCAGGGAAAAACAAAAATTGAGTGGTGGAACAGCCAGTCAACAAAACGCTGAAAAAGCACCATAAAATGACCCTTAGGGAGATGTGCCAAGGTCTAAATAGACTGCTAAAAACGCCTCTAATAGTAATGTGCATACTCAAAGTTTATATCCGTGCCGCTTTTATGGTCAACGTTGGTGCGGCCAAAGGTAAACCGAAGCTGCGAGTTTCTACCGGTGTTATACGAAACCGCCGTACTGAGCTGGTTAATGGTGTGGCGAGCACCAAGTATATAATTGCGGTGTTTAAAGCTAACACGTGTTTGAATGCTTTGACCTTGAAACAGGTACCCAAATTGCACGCCACCGCCAATAGCGTAACCTTTTTCAAGTTTGCGCTGGGCGTTGAATTCGGCTTCAGCTAAAGCAAATATTAAACCTTTTGCAACAGGGTAACTTACGCCAGATCCGCCCTCGATAAATGCAACGGCTTGGTCAATATAATCGGTTTGGTAGCGCTTAATACCACCGGTAACCCGCCAAGAAACAGGCGAGAAAAAATCAGTTCTCGGGGTAAGCGATGTGATATTCACCAAAGCGAAATGGTTTATCTTTATATGACCTTTTTCATCAATACGTAGCTCCAAGTTTGCTGTTTCAATCTCCGAGCCTGGCGGGTAACCGGCGTTTGGGTCGAGCAGGTCATGGTAGCTTGCACGGCTAGACAGGACTACGTAGCTTTTATTGTGACGTTGGCCAACGCCAGCAGTGAATCGGCTTGACCGATGGCCTTGGTCATCACGTAAGGTAGGCGCTTGCATGCTTTCAAATGGAGAAGTAATGCCTAATTTTGCACGTTTAGATAATATCGATAACGATTTTTTAGTCCGATCTTTTAACGGGATTTTTTCTCGTTTATCAGTAAAGCGTATAAACCCGTAAGCCAGTTCAAGAACTTGAGCTTGCTGTATAGCGGAAAGTTGTTTATATCGCGGGGATGTTAATACGCTGGGTTTATCAACTATTTCAATGGCTAACTGTTTTAGCAACTCAGAGCTTTGCTTAATTTGATGCTTTAATATTTTTGCCATAGAAGGTAAATAATTGGTAGATGTAACCATATTCTGCTGCGTTAAAGAACGTATGGTATCCACTGGGGCAGCTGCTAAGCGGAAGTTATTTTCCATTTTGTAACGCGGCGTTGCGGCATCTAACATGGTTAATATGCGGTATGCGCAATTTTCATCGAAAAAATAATAGTCAAAACGAACTTCTTTTATTTCCCAGCTATGGCGTAAAAATTGAATGACTTCTTTATAGCTTAGGTTTAAATCGTATTCCCACAGGTCGCGGTTTTCTATTGCATTATATTCGTTCACCTTGGTGTAGTAGCGCAATACGCTAAACTGGCCAGGATAACCGCCGGTTAATCCTTTCCAGCTGAAGACTAATTCATTGTCTGTTGGGTCTGCAGTGGCTGCGTAATTAATGGAATACGCCAATAGATTGTTGGAGTGTTTATCTGCAACTTGGTTAACCCGTATTAGCGTATGTCCATACATTGACGATGGCGAGTTTAAATACGATGCCGGGTAAATTAGGGTCAACGATTGAGCGTTAAACTCTGCTAGCCATTGGTCAAATTCGTCACATATAAAGTTTGGTAATGTTAATTTTCCGGCGAGTTGTTTTTGTATCCAATGATAGCGAGCCGGAAAACGGCAGGCGGCGTCTTGGGCTTTAATTGCGCGGCTAGTTTTCTTTGCTGGATCTTTGTTAGTAGTTGCTAGTTTGGTTGCGTTTAAGAATGCACGAACAGTTGCATGTAATTCTTGCTCGGCATCGTTGGAGCCATTTTTAGCTAAGAAAAACTCGGGGTCATCTACTTCGCTTTTTAGAGAGTTGCTTATAGTGCCTGGCCTAAAGTGAAGTAACGCCAACCAAGTAGGGTCTGATGCTAATGGCCGCAACAATTCATTAAGAGGTGGTTGTGCAGCGCTATAGGGCGAAAACGCCAGTATGCAGAGCGTAAAAAATAATGCTGGTTTAGTGCGGGATAAAAACGTGCGGTAGTTATTCAATGTATTGTTTGATTAAGTTGGATAGATTAAATGTAGGCGTTAACCGCTAAGTATAAAAAAACAGGTACAAAAAAGGCGCTACCGGAAATTCCGATAACGCCTTTTTAGGCTGTATTACGAAGGGTTTATCCTACGTATTTTGCCAATGTGTTGTCAGCGCTCATGATAGCGGACAATGCTTCTGCGGTATCGCCAGAAGTAGTGGTTTCTGATTGAAACAACTTGTCAAAGTTAGCTTGAAGGCTTTGGTTGAAAAGTGCACGATCAGCACCTTCAATTTTCATTAGGTCAGCAAGTGCTGTAAGTGACTGGCCTTGGCCTTTTGCAGTGTCAGCAGCTAGTTGATCTAAGTTGCCATCAATGTACTGCTGGATGTCGGCTTTAAGTGGGCCACCGGCATCTTCACAACCCAAAGTACCAAAGGTCATACCTAGCGTTTGGTTGCCAGATGTTCCATTAGTAGTAGCAGCCATAACGTGCTCGTGCCATTCGTCAGCATCTTTCATTACGATAGATGAGCCTAGACCACAACCTGAAGGTGGGTGTCCTGCAGCAAAAGTCAGCGTGGATACTGAAGCCAACGCGATGGTAGCGATAATTTTTTTCATAACTTGAGTCCTATTAAATTAAATGGTGTTGCTGGGTAATAAGTCCAACGCGGCAAAGCCGTTGGCGCGTTGGATTAAACTACATAATTAAGAGCCGTGTCCAGAACCCAGTTCACGGTTTAATTATTTTCTATTTTAGTAAATAAAATTGAGAATATACCAAGGCATAACAGGCCAATAAATATCATATAAGAAAGGTCGTAATTTCCGGTGGTGTCAAAACCCAGCCGGCTAATGGCACTCCAATAATTTGAACCGGCAGCATCGCTGGTCGAAGCAAACCAAGTACCCGGCCAAAAGAAAGCCGCCCGAACACTTTTGCGACAATGGTTCCTTGCAATGGCACTACGCCGCCCATGCCTAGGCCGTAAATAAGCGCAGCGACAATCAACACGCTGTAGCTCTCTAAGTTCATTAGCAATGCCGCGCCAACTATCGGTAATAGGCTACAAGCAAGCACAGCAAGTTTTGGGTTGACGGTATCAACCAGCCAGCCAAATACCAGTTTGCCCAATACCCCTGCTCCAGTGGCCATCGAAAGAATAAAAGCCGCGTTCGTTGCGGAAAATCCTAAATCTTTCATTTGCGGAATTAAGTGCGTTAAAATTGCCGGAAATACACACAGGTAAACGCAATGCTCCAAAACGCCGGATTGCGCATTAGGGTTTTGGTGGTCCAGTCGGGTTCTGGTATTGGCTCTGCTACGGCTGTGTTTGGGTCTGCTTGTTCGCCATCGGGCAGTAAACCTACGTCTTCTGGGCGGGTTTTAACCATCATAAAAATAACCGGTGTGGCGATGAATAGCACCATGCAGCCGTAGGTTATGTATGCGCCGCGCCAGCCCAGCATTTCAATCAGCCAGGTTGCAACTGGCGGCATGAGCACGCCAGAAGCAGAAATACCCATGGCTGCAACACCAATAGCAATGCCTCATTTTTTATGAAACCAATTGGTGACCAAGCGCGATGAGCTTTGCCCGCCCAGCGCCGAAATTCCCACAGCTACAAGGGTTCCAACCATAAAAAAACTTTGGTGGTTGTTCGGTTTGAGGTTTGTCGAGTGGAGTCATTTTTTAGTTACCTCTTTTATTAGCCAGCCACTATAACAGTTGTGCTTTCGCCGAACGATTTATACGCTGGTGCTTGAGGCTGATTTTGGGTACATAACAATCAAAGCCACAAATAATTCAAACGCTGATATGATTTGCGGCGAACTTTTAAACAACAAAATTTAGCTGCAGGTGTGTTGGTAAAGCGCGGCACACTAAAACTAGGGAAAATCAGGAAAATAATAATATGAAAGATTGTCCAGTTCTTGCATCCACCGACGCGTGGGAATATGAAGTTGAGTCCGGCCTAACGTTACGTGGCAATAGCCACCCGGCCAAAGATAAGCCCATGTTGCACTTCATGCACGGCGTTGCGTTTTGTGGGAAATTATATTGGCCGTTGTTGAAGCAACTGACAGAAAATAATGGCCTTTTTATGCAAGACATGCAGGGCCATGGCGAAAGTGACGCAGGAGATCTATTCGTCGGGTGGGAAAAAGCCATTGAACACGCCTTTGGCGTAATGGACAATTTTGAGGTTAAAAACAGTGGTTCTGCGTTGATAGGCATGGGCCACAGTTACGGTGCATCGCTGAGCGTTATTATGGCCGTTCAACGCCCTGAACTGTTCGATGGTTTGATATTACTGGACCCAATGATAATGCCGCCGGAACTACTGGTGAAGCTGCCAATAAATGAAAGCCCAATGGCCCAGCGAACCCTACGAAGAAAAGCTAAATGGGACAACCTGGAGCAAGTTCACCGTTTTTTTAGATCCAAGCCAGCCTTCGCACAATGGACCGAAGACGCGTTCACTTCGTTTATAGATCACACATTAGTGTTGCATAGTGACGGCAGCTACCACCTGAAATGTGCACCGCAAACCGAAGCCGAAGTATTAGCAAGCCCGCTAGAAACGATATGGGAGAACCTTGATAAATTGGTCGTGCCAACCGTCATTATTCATGGCGATGATGCACGCTCGCCGATACTTGCTAACAGCAAAAAAGCAGCGCAGACCAACCCCAATATAACAGCGGTTCAAATGACCGGTGGTCATAACTTTATGCAGGAAATCCCAGAAGAGACCTACGAACAAGTATGTTTAGCGCTTAAATCTTTTGGATACTAAATAATTCCCCTGATCAAATTAGAGAGACACAAATTTGTAACAAAAAAAGGGAGCCTATTGGCTCCCTTTTTTATGTGCTTATTAAAGTGACACTAGCCGGCCCAATCTCCGGCCAGGCTACTTTTAGTTTAATAAGGTATTACCTATATATAGTTATTTTTTAGGCTCATAGATATCGCGAACCAAACGACGCTTAATTTTGCCCGCGTCGCTGCGAGGTAGCTCGTCAATAAATTTGATCTGCCGAGGACATTTGAACTTAGCAATGTTATCGATACAGTGCTTGATCAGCTCTTCGGCTAATGCATCACCGATTTCAACACCGTCTTTAGGTTCAATCACTGAGATGACTTCCTGGCCCCAGCTTGGGTTGGCTATACCGATGGTGCAAGCATCACCGACCGCAGGATGAAGCAACAAACAGGCATCAACCTCTGCTGGGTAAACGTTAACGCCACCACTCAGAATCATATCGCTACGACGATCTGAAAGGTACAAATAACCCTCTTCATCCAAGTAACCCAAATCACCCAAAGTAAAGTGGCTGTCACCTTCACCGAAGTATGCGTCATTGGTTTTTTCTGGCGCTTTAAAATACTTAAAGTGACCGCCATCAGGCGAGATCATATAAACACGACCAATTTCGCCTGGCGGTAAAATTTTGTCATCATCGCTAAGAATGATGGTACCTTCGAGAGAAGGTTTGCCGACCGAGCCGGGTTTTTTGAACCACTCTTCTGGCTCGATAAAGCAACCGCCACCGCCCTCGGTACCGCCATAGTATTCGAACATGTTACGGCCGAACCACTCCATAAACTCTTTCTTCACATGCACCGGGCAGGGCGCAGCGCCGTGAATGACATATTTCATTGAAGAGACATCGTACTTATTGCGAACCTCTTCAGGCAGCGCCAACATACGGTGGAACATGGTTGGCACCATGTGGGTATGGGTGATTTTGTATTCTTGAATAATGCGCAAGGTTTCTTCTGCGTCCCACTTATCCATAAAGTACACGCCAACGCCGGAGTTGATCGGCTTCAGCAGGGATATGCCCAATGGTGCCGCATGGTAAAGCGGGCCAGTACAGAGGTCGGTATCTTCGCCGCCTGTATAGGTTAGTCTCTCTGCGATAGATGCCGGACGGGCGGTTGCCGGATCTTTCCAGACACCTTTTGGATGTCCGGTAGTACCGGATGTATAAAGCATTTGAGAGCCGATAACCGGGTCGCTCAGATCCGAGCCATCTTGTTTGTCGGCAGCAGCATCATAGGATGAAAAACCTTTGATTTCGCCACCTACAGCCAAAGCGACTTCGACACCAGGGCAGTTTTTTATCATATATTCCAGATTGTTCTTCAGGCGTACATCGCCAATCACAATCTTCGCTTCACAATCGTTAACAATGTGAGTGATCTCTTTGTCGGTCAAATGCCAGTTCACCGGAGTTAACCGTACACCTGAACGCAGCGCAGCAAGAATAGATTCAGCGAATTCAGGGCGGTTAGAACAAATCAGTGCTGCGCCATCACCGGGCTTAAGGCCAGATTCTTTGAATACGCGCGCCAATTGGTTAACGCGAGCGTTTAACTCAGCAAAGGTACGGTTGCCCTTATCCGAGTAGATGGCTGGACGATCCGGATATGCGTTGGCATAAACCGCGACTACCATGCCGCAGGTTGCAGCCTGCTCAAGGGTTAAATTATTTGCAGAAACGAGTGAACTCATAGCCTACTAATACTCCGTTTAGAGGTTGATGTTGTGCTAGCAATACGAATAAGCACGAGAAATATCCTCGTGCTTGCGCGTGGAAAATTGGTTTTAGAGAAGAGCCCTCGACTATGGGTATGCCGAAGGTATCGACTGCAATGCTGTTAACAGCAGTTGTAGATACCAAACGCTGTATAAAGAAAATAGGTCTTTATACGAAGTCTCAAACTGTTTGGTTGGTCTTGTATCTACCGCCGGTTCTAGTGTTATTTTTGATGTCCCGGCAAGGCCGCGATTCTACCTATTTTTAGGTTTAAAAACAAAAGTTGGATGGGAATTTTATTATAACCACGAACCGGTAGTGCTCTGGCCCAAAGGAATAAGTCAACTGCGTACCGCATGGTGGGTAGCGGTGACTGACGATTGCAGGCTTAAATGCTGGTGGTTCATAAGATTCAAGACAAAAGCGGTTTTAACCTTCAACCCTATGTTTGCAGGGCGGAGAAACGCTTTATTTACAGCACGCTTGTTTTAGCCTCATATGGTTTTTGGGGGTGCCGAAACCATCGGCATGTGGTCCGTACCCAGCTGTAGCTCTCGGTTCGGGTTGATAGTTTTTGCAATGGCTTGCGGGGAGCTAAACGAAATGATTTTATCGAAGGCGGTGAAAATCTAGGTTTTATCCAGCTTTAAGTAGCGGGCGGTATCAAAGTGAGTGACACCTTCACCAATTACGGTGGGCTTATTGACCGCTAGTTTGGCTATTTCGCTAAGGACCTGTTAAAAACTTGAATTTGAAAATACCGTTGCAAAAGCGGCTCGGTCAGTGATGCTCATCCGTCCCGTGCTGTCTTCGTATTGAATGCCTTTTAGGTAGTTGTCTTCATCGGCTTTGCTAAGCAACGAATAGGGCGTTTGGTTGTCTAGCGGTGCAATAGCAGCTAAATATACAATGCTTTTAATCGGTGTTTCCGGCCATATAGATAACGAATTATTCGCCACCGCGGCGCCTTGGCTGTGGGCAATAAACACGATATCGGCTTGGATATCTTTGATCGATTCGCACAATGCCTGGGAAGATTTATCGAGGGTTATTAGATTAGGGTCTTCACTCGCCGTACGGTCAGGTAAATTAGCCGCGTAAGTGGCATAGCCCTCTCTATTTATACGGTTGCCAACCTGTGACCAAGCTGCGGCCGTTGCGTGTGTGGCATGAACAAAAACTAAAGTTGGTTTGTTGGTTTGTTGGTTTGTTGGTTTGTTGGTTTGTTGGTTTGTACGGTTACCGCAGTTACCGCAGTTACCGCATTTGCCACTTTGAGGCAGGGGTTTCAGAGTAGCCAGTCAAGCGAGCAAGCACTGAAAGGGTAGTGGCAGATTTTAAATGTACAAATAATTTATGTTAGAACGCTCGTTTATTCAGAGGGTTAGAGAGTATGAAAAGGTTAGGCCGGTGTTGAATGCCGAAAGTGGTGACGGATTACCGACCTTTCTAACGCGGGATTTAAATGAGTGTGCAGTTACTGACATCGGCCAAATGAGTTGATGATTAACTCAGCGATCAAACCATTGAGCAATTGCAGCCTTCTTTGAAGGCTATTCATTGCGCTGCCTTTTTACAGTAGCGCAATGCATAGATTCCAGTTGATGCAGTAAAGCCATCGTTAAGGTTATTGACTGCCGGTGTCGTATACATCACGAATGAGGCGGCGTTTAATTTTTCCGGCTTCGCTGCGTGGTAGCTCATCCATAAATTTAATTTGCCTTGGGCATTTAAATTTAGCCATGTTGGCGATGCAATGAGCAATTAACTCTGCCGCTAGCTCGTCGGTAGCTTCAACGCCTTCTTTGGGTTCAATGACCGAAAGCACTTCTTGGCCCCAGTTGGGGTTGGCAATACCTACTGTGCAAGCGTCGCCAACGGCTGGATGAAGCAATAAACAAGCGTCTATTTCTGCGGGGTAAATATTCACGCCGCCGCTTAGGATTAAATCGTTGCGGCGATCCGACAAATAAAGAAAGTCGTCGGTATCTAAATAACCCATATCACCTAAAGTGAAGTGGCCTTGTTGTTTGTCGAGATAGGCTTTTTCAGTTTTTCCGTCGTCTTTAAAGTACCTGAAGCGGCCTGCTTCGGGAGACTTCATGAAAATACGGCCGATTTCGCCAGCAGGTAAAGGCTTGTCGTCATCGCCTAAAATTAGGGTTCCACCAAGCACGGGCTGACCCACTGAACCGGGGCGTTTGAACCACTCTTCTGGGCCAATGTAGCAAGCGCCACCGCCTTCGGTTCCGCCATAATATTCGTACATAATTTTGCCAAACCACTCCATGAATGATTTTTTCACGTGCACCGGGCAAGGCGCAGCACCGTGAATCACATATTTCATCGAGGAGATGTCGTACTTGTTTCGCACCTCTTCAGGTAGCGTAAGCATCCGGTGGAACATGGTGGGAACCATGTGGGTATGGGTTATTTTGTACTCTTGGATAACGCGCAGTGTTTCTTCGGCATCCCATTTATCCATCAAATATACACCGACGCCGGCATGCAGTGGCGCCATTAATGAATAGGCCATGGGTGCTGCATGGTACAGCGGGCCGGTGCAAAGGTCTGTATCGGTTGCGCCATCGTAGGTTAATAACGTTGCGACAGACCCGGTCATCGTTGAGCCAGGTTCACGCCAAACACCTTTAGGGTGGCCAGTGGTGCCAGAGGTGTACAGCATCGGCGAGCCGGGCAGTGGGTTGGTTAAGTCAGAGCCATCTTGTTCGTTGACGACATCATCGTAGGAGCTAAAGCCTTCCATCTCGCCGCCCACGGCTAATGCTAATTCTACACAGGGCGAATTGGCCAGTACCTCTTCAAGGTTGTCCTTCATACGTGCATCGCCAATCAGTACTTTGGCTTCGCAATCGTTGACGATATGGATCATCTCTTTGGGCGTCAGGTGCCAATTCACCGGCGTAATGCGTATTCCGCAGCGCATCGCAGCAAACAATGTTTCGGCGTATTCAGGACGGTTTGAACATATTAGAGCAGCGCCATCGCCGGGCTTTAATCCAGCGGCCTCAAATGAGCGGGCCACTTGGTTCATGCGAGCATTAAGTTCACCAAAGGTACGGTTGCCTTGGGCTGAATAAATAGCCGGTCGATCGGGGAAATTATTGGCCCATATCGCCAGCACCATGCCGCAGGTCATGGCCTGTTCAACGTTAAGATTATTTGCAGAAACGAAAGTGTCCATAATGCTTTAGAGCTCCTTCTAAAGGTTGATGACGCGTTGTCCATTAAAGTTTGCGCACCGTCGACGGTATCCATTGGTTGTGTCGACAACGGATTCAGTCTATCGGTAATTAATTTGAAAAACAAAATGCAATCGTTGCCAGCCGCCGCATATACCTTTGGTTAATATACATACGCCCAATCTGTGCTTGACCGAGGCCCCCTTGTATCTATAGAGTCGCGCCACGTTTAGCAGGTGCCTGGCAACAGGTGAAACGGGAAACTGGTGCGTTTGAGCGCTTTTACGCTCAAAACTATTCCAGTGCTGCCCCCGCAACGGTGATCAACTCGGTGATTTAATTCACCATAATTTTCATAAAAAGCCACTGTGTATTACATGGGAAGGCGTGAAAATTAAAACCCTAATTAGGCTGTACAAGCCTGTTAGCGTTTAAGTTGTAAGCCCGGATACCGGCCTCGTTAAACGTTGCGATGAATGGGCAAAGGTTTTTGCGTTGTCTTTCTCGTGAGTTATACCGAAGGTATTGCGGAGGGCGATAACCGGGAAGGTGCGCCTTGCCGTGCGCCGTTCCCTGCAACACTCTCCTGATACCCCCAAATATATACGTATTCTCTAGGGGGGAATGATGAAATTTTTACACAGGGCCTCAGCGCCAATCCTTTTTGCATCCATGGCTGTATCAAGCCTTGCGATAACTTCAAACGCGGCCTACGCCGATCAAACAGCAACCCACACACTGCCTGATTTGATGGTTTCTGCTACGCGTTCTACCAGCTTGCCTGCATCGATAGCAGGGTCAAAAATACTCATAGACCGCGAGCAAATTGAAATCAGCGGTGCATCTAATGTTGCAGAGGTACTGTCGAGCGTCGCCGGCGTACAGATGCAAGATTTATTTGGCAACGGTACTAACGTGTCGGTTGGCATGAGGGGCTTCGGGGACAACGCGTCTATGAATACCCTTATTATGATTGACGGAAGGCGCTTGAATAACTTTTTGGATATCGGCTCGGCACGTTTGAGCGGCTTAAGCGTTGACCAAATCGAAGCGATCGAAATTATCTCTGGCAGCGCCGGCGTATTGTTTGGAGAAGGAGCCGTTGGCGGTGTTATCAATATCATCACTCGCCAGCCTTCAAATGAAAGCAACGTACAGTTGAGCTTGGGCAACTACGAGAACACTCGGTATCGCGCATCCTTTGCTAATCAAGTGGGTATTTGGGATTACACGGTAGCCGCTGTAAAAAACAAAGCCGACAACTACCGCGACCACAGTGCCAACGAAACCACTACCGTCGATTTTGAGTTAGGCCGCACGTTAACCGATGGCCGAGTATGGTTTGAATTTAGCGGCTCAGACGAGACTCAAGAATTAGCTGGTGGGTTGTTCTCTGCTGCATTCGCTGCGAACCGAAAAGCATCGCGCAATAACACCGACTTTTTAGACGGGACGTATCGGACTTACCGAGCAGGAGCAAGCGTCAAATTAGACGAGCAATGGCACCTAGAGGTGGATTTAACCAAACGCTTTGACGACATCAAAGGTAGTCAAATTGTCGGTAGTAACCCATCGCCAACGAAACAGAACCGTAATCAAAGCAGCCTGAACCCACGTTTGATTGGGCGCTTTAGTCAGCCTAATGGCGACTTAATTGTGACCGCAGGTGTTGATTATGACGATGCTGGTTACTTTTTGAGCTCAGTGTTTGGTGTTCAACGCGGAGAGCAAAAAACAAACAGTGCCTATTTGCAGTTGTTAGTTCCCGTCACCAATGTATTGGAATTACAAACCGGTGTTCGTAGTGTAAAGATGAGCAGCGACATCACCGATAGCTTTAGTTTTCCTACTGGTGTAGCCGATGATGATACCTTTCATCTGATCAGTGTTGGGCTTGATTGGAAACTTTCTGATGATGTGAAATTATTTGTCCGCAGAGCCGAAAATGCGCGTTCAGCAAAAATTGATGAGCATACCAATTCCTATACCCCAAGCTTTGCTCCGGTGCTACTCAAACACCAATACGGCGTGTCATTAGAAACAGGTTTGCACATCACGATGTATCGAACCACAGTTGATTTCAGTTTTTATGAGATCGATCTAAACGACGAAATTGTTTATGACGGTACAGTTTTTTCCAATATCAATCTTGATACTACCAAACGAGTAGGAGCTGATCTTTCAATATTGACTCAGCTTAACCCAGCGGTGAGTCTTAACTTTCAAGTGAGCTTGGTTGATGCAACCTTTGATTCTGGCCCTTATAGTGACAAAGAAATCCCATTTGTTGCTAGGCAAAATATCAGTGCAGTTGTGAATTATCAGACGCACAACGCGGGTAGCCTACATTTACAGTGGCTAGAAACAGGTAAACGTTTTGCAGCTTCAGATTTTAATAACGAGTTTACTAGAATGAAATCCCAAAACCAGCTTAACGCCACGTGGAAGATTAACGTTCGACAGTTTTCGATTGATGCACGTATTAACAACGTGATGAACCGTAAAAACCTATCCTTCGCTACTGTCGCATACAATTCAGCGACGTTCAGCAATGATGTTGGCTACTATGCAGCCCCTGAACGTAACTTCTTAGTTACCGTTAGTTATCAACGACAGTAATTATCTGGCTTAATCTGTTGGAATAATTAACCACGGTTCTCTGTGTTCGGATTACACTGAACACAGAGAACTTGTTATTCACGTTATGTTGTTCACCCTATTCTTCTTATTCATCCAAGCAAGGTACTTCTCATGGGCCACCGTCTCACCAAAATCACCACCAAAGGCGGCGACAAAGGCCTGACTTCTCTTGCAACTGGGGAACGCGTATCAAAAAGTCATACGCGTATTCATGCGTTGGGTGATGTTGACGAGCTCAACAGCTGTATCGGCATGATCAAAGTAGAGCTGGTTGAGACGGATGTAATGCACCGGTTATTAGAAGAAATTCAGCATCAGCTGTTTGAGTTTGGCGCAGAGCTGGCCACAGCAAAGAGCCGTGGCAAAATGCCAGATTTCATTGAAATGTTAGATGCTTCTGTTGCAGCCATTAACGACGAACTACCACCATTAAAAGAATTTATTTTGCCCGGCGGCTCACGCCCTGCGGCATGTTGCCACCTAGCAAGAGCAGTGTGCAGACGCGCGGAACGCACCTTAGTATCACTAATAAATGAAGAAAGAGCGGAGGCTGCCGTTGAAGCAAGCTCTGGAAGTACCGCAGTAGCCGCTGAAGCAGACCTGCAAATATACCTAAACAGGTTGTCTGACCTGCTGTTTGTGATTGCCAGAACCATTGCACGGATTGATGCCGAAAACGAAGTTGAATGGGGCGTTGGCGCCGAAAACGACCTGTATTAAACCGTTTTGTTAAGGCGCTTGTTAACCCACTTGTTTAATCACTCGTTAAGCTACGCGTGTGTATTCACAATGCAGGGTCATAACACAGTCGCTTACACTCAGCGAACTCTCGCTCATTGCGCGGGTCGCGATAAAATAAGCTAGCGTGATTCTATTTTTAAACCTCAATGTTTCGGGTTTGCTGGCAAACCGGTTAGAATCCCGCCTTTAGCACATTCTCATACCACTGTAATTTTTATCGGAGTACCTCGATGTACCGAATTTGCACCCTGAATCAGATTTCCATTAAAGGGCTGGAGCAATTTCCACGGGAACAATATGAACTGGCCAGCGAAATTGGCCGCCCCGATGCAATTTTGGTGCGTAGCCATAAACTCAGCGCTGACGACATTACGCCAGATCTGAAAGCCATTGCCCGTGCCGGAGCCGGAACCAACAACGTACCTGTTGCGGCTTGCACCGACAAAGGTGTTCCGGTTTTTAATACCCCTGGCGCGAACGCCAACGCAGTGAAAGAGCTGGTGCTAACCGGCTTGTTACTGTCGTCGCGCGGCATTGTACCGGGCATTAACTATGTAAATACCTTGACCGATATTGACGATGCGGCAGCGATGGGCAAGCTGCTCGAGCAAGAAAAGAAACGTTTCCGTGGTAGCGAAATAGCCGGTAAAACCCTTGGCGTGGTTGGACTGGGCGCGATTGGCTCAATGGTGACCGAAATGGCGCTACAGATGGGCATGAAGGTTGTAGGTTTTGACCCGGCGCTTTCTGTCGAAGCGGCATGGCGCGTACCCAACCAAGTAGAAAAGATGGAAAACCTGCCGTCATTATTGGCGCGTGCTGACTTTATTTCATTGCATGTCCCCGCGATTGCACCCACCAAAGATATGATAAATGCAGACGCTGTAACCGCAATGAAAGAAGGCGCGGTACTGCTTAACTTCGCACGTGAAACCATTGTAAATACTGCTGCCATGGTTGCAGGGCTTGAAAGTGGCAAAGTAGGGCAATACGTTACCGACTTCCCTCATCCTGATTTATTGGGCCGCGACAACGTTATTTTAATGCCGCATATCGGTGCTAGCACCAACGAAGCAGAAGAAAACTGCGCAGTAATGGCAGCGACTCAGCTGATCGATTTCCTCGAAAATGGCAATATTCGCAACTCAGTAAACTTCCCAACCCTGCACCTAGAACGCAACGGCCCATGCCGCATTGCATTTTCCAATCGCAATGTGCCTAAAGTGTTGGGTAACGTATTGTCGGTATTGGCAGACCGCGATATCAACGTGATTGATATGTTGAATAAAAGCCGCGACGATGTGGCCTATAATTTGATTGATATTCAGTGCGCGGCACCAGAAGGTTTGGCCGAAGCACTTACAGAAGTAGAAGGCGTAATAAATGTGAGGTTAATTTGTAACGAAAGTTAAAAACCCTTCGGAGGGCGCTATGCGACATGCCAGATTTAATGATAAATATAATGGACGTGTTTTATTAGATACCATTTCGACCCAACCTGCTTTTCAATCTGCTGCTGAACTCAAGTCACAGCAACCGCAGCAACAAAAGAGCCCGGCGCACGCTTTGCGGCGCTGGCTCAGAAAGCTAAAACCGTTCTCAATAGGACAGTTGTCAATGTTGAGTATTCGAGCGCGACGAACCACACCCATCGCAGTTGCCCTGTTGTTAGGCGCTATGCTGGGTGTAGCCAGCAGTTCTAGTATTGCGTTGCTCGATGAATACCCAGACCCTTATGTGGTTGATCCAAACTTCGTGCCGGGCAACCAGCCCCATGATAAAGAAGTCGTTTATAACCCCGAATTTGCCCCGATGTATTACAACCGCGGAAACGCGTGGTACGACCAAGGCGAATATCTCAATGCTATCCGTGGTTACAACAACGCACTGTTCTTAAAACCGGATATGGAGCCTGGTTATTTTAACCGAGGTATCTCGTATTTTTTGCTGCGCCAATACAAAGCCGCCGCCGAAGATTTTGACAATATACTCCAGCAAAACCCCAACCATACCTACGCAAAAATATGGAAGAAGGTTGCTTTGTTAAAGTATCAAGCAGTCTCTAGTGAGCCGGCTCAGCCGGTAAAAATTTTAGAGGGTGATGGCAAAAAGAACCGCGTATACAAAGATTGGCCAAGTAATGTATTGGCGTTTGTATCGGGGGAAATGGATGAAGAAGCGTTTATCTTCACAGCCTTTCACCCCAATGCGTCGGTTCAGGTGCAGCAATATTGCGAGCTTTGGTTCTATGTTGGGCAGCGCCATTTGGCCGCCGGAAACCGTGACCAAGCCATTGTCGCTTTCAAGAAAAGTGTTGAAACCGGTGTGACAGATTTTGCCGAATATGTGGCTGCCAGCAACGAACTCAAGTAGTTGTGTGATGACGGTCTGATTAAAACTACCGGCTTAAACCACCGGTAGTTTTAATGTTGTTTAGGTCATGCCCTGCAGCGCTATGCAGAAAGCGTTAATTGATAGCCGGTGTATTTTCGAATATTCAAAACGCCAATATCAAAAATCAAATACTGCCCTTTAATCCCAACCAACGTACCTTCAATTTCAGGTGTTTTTTCTAGGTTGAGTGCCTTCACCTTTTCCGGATATTGCTCTACAGGGTAATCCAGTTGAACCATCGCCTCATCTTTTAAACGAGTGATGCTTTGAATTCCGAACTCCTGTTCAATTGCGGTGATTTGTTCGCTGCAATCTGCCATTAGTTGTTCGGCGCGAGCCACCAAATCTACCGGCTCTGGCTGGCCTTTTAGCATTTTACGCCAGTCGGTTTTATCTGCGACATGTGCTTTAAGTGCTACTTCAATACGGCCAGAAAGTAACCGGTTAGAGACTCTGAAAATAGGCAATGCCTGACTAGCACCCTGATCAATCCAGCGTGTGGGTACTTGTGTGCCACGAGTAATGCCCACCTTCACACCTGAAGAGTTCGCCAAATAAACAAAGTGATCTCGCAGGCAATTATCTTTGCCCCATTGTTCGTCGCGGCAGGTGCCTTGGTCAAAATGACACAGCTCAGGTTTGATGATGCAGCTGTCGCATTGCGGCAACGAGCGCATGCAAGGAAAACAGTGCCCTTGGCTGAAGCTCTTATTGGTTTTTCTACCGCAAGCAATACAGTTGATGAGACCTTCATTGGTAAGCTTGATAGTTGTACCAATCAACGGGTTCATAGGGATTGTTTGGTCACCAATAGGCAACAGATACTCGATCGGGCTTTGTAGCGAGCCGATCATTTTTTTGATACTGCCGGTTATATTCATCGCAGCATTATAGTGGCTAACGTGGTGGGTTGGTACGCAAAAGCAAGTCTGATTCGCTGTGTTATTTAATCAGCTCGCTAAGGACTTTTTCCCATTCGTTCCAAAGAAAGAAATGCCCCCAGTCTTCACGAACAGTGACGCAGCTATTTGGAATAACAGAGGCCATTACCTGGGTCTGTTCGGCGGGAAAATAGTCGTCCTGTTCGCCGTGCCAAAATACGATAGGCGCAGCAATGTCTGTGAGCTTAAAACCCCAAGGCCGTGAAAGTGTAATCAGCTCTCTCGAAAACAGCTCAACCGGTAGTTGCGCGGCGTCTATTAATGTTCGTAGCCGCAGCTGTGCCCCGGGTGAGGTTTGCAATAATGCTCGATCGGCTGAGCTGCCATTTTGATTGAATTCATTGATCGCGCTTTCGGGGCAGGCCATTAAACGATTGTAGCGGACTTCTAACAGCTTTTGGATTGGGCCAGGCCAATGCCGTGACATGGTGGTGAGTAATCGCTGGGTATAACCGATTATCACGCCATTGGGTAGTTCGTCCATTGGCATTTGCGAGGCAATCAATCCTAGTTTGATGACGCGCTCACCCAGTATTGCGGCGCAGGCTGCGGCAAAAGGGCCACCGGCCGATACACCTGCAATATATACAGAGCCTAGATTGAGCTGATCCGCAAGCTCACGAATATCCGCAGCATATTGCAGTAGGGTGTAATTCACAGCAGTGCTGGATAGCCCAATACCCGGTCGTTCCGGGATGATAAGCCGAACACCAAGGCGTTGTAATAAACTCTCATTATCTGGTTTTTCTTTTCTTGAACCCATTAGGTGGTGTGAAAGAATTACGGGCTTGCCATCTTTGGGGCCGTAATCACCGTAACCAAGCTGGCGCCCATCATTAAGCTCAATGGTGTCCTCGGCACGGTTGATATAAGCGCTGGATTCTTGCCACTTCTTGTTGCTGTTATTAACGATATTGAGCCAGACTGCGGGGCCGTTAAGTGCCAGAGATATCAACTGCCCCTGCCGGCAGGTTCCGGTTTTGCGGTAAGTGGTTTTAATTTGGGTACGCACAGTATTGATAGAACAGTTTTTGATCTCTGCAATTTTTGCCAGCGAATAACCCTGCGCAAGTAACGCGGTTACCCCCGCTTCAGATTTAGTCAGTTTATAAATCTCAACCAGAGCGGTTGTGAGTTCCTCAATGCCGCTTTCAAAATTCAGAAATACAATTTCCGCCGCTGGGCTGCGTATAGAGGTTTGAGCGCCATCTTTATTGGGGGTGGGTATTACCAAAATGGTTTGAGCCATCCCAGAATCTACGGTGCAATTAAGCACGCGAGTGCACTGGCTGTGTATTGCCGCGCCAACGGCGTGTAATAGTTCGTCTTTTAACGAGTCCTTAAAGTTGAATGCCTGTGTTGCATTTAGCGGTAGATCAACACTTGTGTGCAGCATGATCTGGGCGCGGTCATTGGTGCTAAGTAACTCCAATCGTTTGGATATAATGCACACCGGAAGCGGTAAGTCGCTGAATAATATGCCGGCGTTAGCTCTGCTGCTCGCGGGTTGCTGTTTTGCTGCAAGTGTTAAGGCATGGTCGAGATGAGGTAAGGTTTGGCTAACTAGCGCAGTATCTAATATTTGATCCAGCGGTGACCCTTGGAGCGCAGCAAAGTTTGAATTGGACGTTCGTTCGGTTAAGCCGGTGGAGAGGTTGGGTGTGAGTACCGCTTCGTAAATCAGAGAGACCAGTACCGAAACATGTTCGTTGTTTGATCGCAGCGACTCGGGCGGTTGGTTTGAACCCATGGATGACTGCCTGACCATATTTCGTTTGAAATGGGGGGTGAATCGATACGACCAAAAAACCGATCAATCGTACCAAGCTCTAAGTTTTATTATAGAGTATTCAGCGTGTGAGCGCGGTAGTTTCACTGCGGCCAATATTTGGCATACCCGATAGGCCATACGGTTTCTCTGGTTTATGTGGGCAACGAGAATCCGACGGCTCATTATCTAATAACGGGCATATAAAAGTTCCAGTTGGCCGCAACAAATCAAATCAAAAAATACAATGTAGAGGACGAAAATGGCTGAGTTACTAAAGCATCGATACTCGCAACAGTACATTGAACAAATTGCAAAAAAAGTTAAAGAACATCATGAGGTATTTGATGAAACTGGCTTTTGTAAAGCAGTGTTTGATTCAAGCTGGAATATGCGCGAACTAAAACAGCGCATGTACCATATTACAGCTTGTTTGCATCAGTTTATTAATCTTGATTACCCAAAAGCGATTGGCGTGCTAAAAAAAGTAGCGCCTCATTTTGACGGATTTGGAGCCATGGTGTTTCCAGATTACGTAGAAACCTATGGAATGGATAACTGGGAAGTATCGCTGCCAGCGCTGGAATATTTTACGCAATTTTCTAGCAGCGAATTTTCTGTGCGGCCTTTCATTATTCAAGACTCAAACAAAATGATGAAGCAAATGCTGGAATGGTCATTGCACGAAAACGAACATGTACGAAGGCTAGCCTCAGAAGGGTGTAGGCCTAGGTTGCCTTGGGCTATGGCACTACCTGAATTTAAAAAATCGCCGGAAGCCATATTGGCTATCCTTGAAAACTTAAAACAAGATATAAGCCTGTATGTTAGGCGTAGTGTTGCTAATAATCTAAATGATATAGCTAAAGATAACCCTACTGTAACCTTGGATACCGCAGCACGTTGGCTCGGTAAGCACCCAGATACCGACTGGTTGGTAAAACACGCTAGCCGAACCTTGTTAAAAAAAGGTGATCCACAAGCGCTAAAATTATTTGGGTTTGACCATCAACATTCAGAGGTTCTACAACTTGAGTTATCTACCGATCAACTCGCTATTGGAGAGTCTTTTGAATTTAGCTTTATGCTGGGTATTAACGGCCATTCAAATTTGAACGCAACATCTGGTGAGCTTGGTAAAACCAGAATTGAATACGGTATAGATTTTGTTAAAGCCAATGGCAAGCAATCAAGAAAAGTATTCAAAATTTATGAAGGCGTAATAAACAGCACTACAAAAACCGCTACCAAAAAACATAACTTTAAGCAGCTTAATACGCGGGTTCATTACCCAGGTATGCATCGCTTAAGTCTTATTGTAAATGGCGTAGAGAAAAAATCAGTGGAGTTTGAGTTGCTATCACTGGCGTAATACTTAGTGATGGCTGGGTGCAAAAATGCTATTGAGCAATCAAGGTTTTATAAATGGATTCCCATTCTTGCAGCGGGAAAAAGTGTCCCCAGTCATCATTAAAAACGGTTTCACAATTTGGAATAATCTGCGCTATCGCGCGGGCGTGTTCTAGTGGGTACATCTCGTCTTGCGCGCCGTGCCATATTATTACGGGAGTTTGAATGTCGGCCAACAAAAAACCCCAGGGCTTAGCCGATCGAACAATTTCATGAGCATAAATTTTTACCGAGCGGGTTGCTGCACCCTGAATATTACGCAATCGCAGGTTATCGATATCGGGGTTAAGGTGTAACAGTTTATCGGCGGTACTTGTTTTACGTTTGTACTGCTCAAGCATTTCTGCTGGGTCCTCCAGCAGCCTAGTGTACGTCGATCTTAATTGTTTAACGGCTATTGTTGGCATATGCCGAGCAGCACTAGTTAAAAAACGCTGTAAGGTTCCTACAGTGACGCCCTTGGGTAGCTCGTCCACAGGCATTTGTGCAGCAATGATCCCAAGCTTGATTGACCGCGGGCCTAACCGGGTTGTCAGTGCAGCTGCAAAGGGTGCGCCAGAAGAAAGCCCGGCCACGTGGCAGCGCTCAATTGTAAGGTGGTCTAGCAGTGCTAAAACATCATCGGCCCAGCTCAGCATGGTCATATTTTGATTTCGAGATGTTTGCCCGACGCCAGGGCGTTCGGGAATAATAAGCCGAATGCCGAGCCGCACTAATACTCCGTCATCTTCAGGTTTATCGTCTCTTGATCCGAATAAATGGTGAAACAGAATCACCGGTTTGCCTTCTTTAGGGCCAAAGTCGCCATAACTTATACTGCGGCCATCACACAGCTCAAATAGTGGTGCAGTGGTTTTTGTGCGATCTGTTTGATGAGATGAGGCGCTGTTTTTTAGGATGTTCATCCACACAGCGGGGCCGTTTAATACCAGAGACACCAGTTGCGCTTGGTGAGTAGTTTTGGTTTTAGCAAAGGTTCGCTTGATCTGAGTGCGTACCGTATTAATGGAGGTTTGTTTCTTTTCCGCGATTGATTTTGGAGAAAGCCCTTGTGCTAAATATGCGGTAACCTCGGCTTCTGACTGGGTTAAGCCATGGGTGCTAATAAGTGCCATGGCCAACTCTTCAACACGGCTTTCATGATTCAAAAAAAGTACGGCTGCATTTGCTGAAGTGCCGGGTTGCGAATTTTCTTGAGGAATAACAATAGCAGTGCGTATTACGCCGGCTTCCACCGTGAAACTTAGGCTGCGGGTGGTATGGGTATCAATAGTAGAGGCGACCGCTGTCAGAACATCTTTTCTGAGTGCTGCATCCATGGTGAGTGCTGTTGCGGCTTTTTGCGGCAACTGAATATGCTCAACTAGCATGTGTTGTGCTGGCGAGTTGGCTTGCAGTAAGACCAGTCGGCTGGAAAAAAGCAATACTGGGATGGGTAAATCAAAAAACGAAATAGCCGCTTGAGCCGGTTGGGTCAACGCAACGTTTTCTAATTTTTCTGCTAAAGAGAGGGCTTGCTCCAAGTGCGGCGTAATCTCTTTGAGCACAACGGGGCTCAACATACCGGCACTAAAGGTATTGAGTTCTTCATCGGTGATATCAAACCCAGCGAGATTTTCGTTATCTTGCGGGGTAAAGCCTTGGTATTGAAAGGGGTTTTGGAGCTTTTCGTAAATGAGCGAGACCAATATGGCCGCATCAACGCCTGATTTCTTCACGTGAGGTAACTACCGCTGTTTAACCAGTTTGTGAATGGGATTTAATGCGTAGCATACCCCAAATGGGTGATGCGGTTTTGGTTGAGGTATTCTAGCATGTCGGGTCGTTGCGCAGACGAGGAATTTGTAGGTATTACATTCTTGAATACAGTGATACTGCGGGAAGTATAGCAACGCAATTGCTGGCAGCTAGGCCTAACTCACTTCGAGGTTGCAGGAAATGTACGAGAGAAATATGTATAAGGGTTCTATGGCGCTATTGTGTGCTGCGATGTTAACCGCATGCGGTGGCGGCGGAAGTAGCGATGGCGGCGAAACCGGTGGTGGTTCTGGCGGCGGCTCAGGCTCAGGCGGTGGTGCAACTTCAACGTTTGTTGGCGTAGTGGCGGACGGCTACTTGGTGGATGCAACGGTATGTTTAGACCTTAACGACAACAAAGCCTGCGATGCCGGTGAACCTTCCGACACCACCCGTGCCGGTGGTGCATTCTCGATAGATGCTACCCAAGAACAAATAGACAACAATCCCGTAATATTGGTGGCTACAGCCGGTGTAACCAGCGATGAAGACGCCGCTGGCGGTACCTTTGTACCCAAAAGCTTTGTACTTACCGCGCCAGCAGGCTCCACTTTTGTAAGCCCACTGACCACATTGGTACAGGCGGAAATTGAAGCCAACGAAAATATTCAAGGTTATACCGCAGCCGATGCAACCGCTGCTGTGCAAACCGCGCTGGGCACCAGCGCAGACCTGCTAGAAGATTACATTGCAAAAGAAGAAGCCGGTGGCGCAGATGCAGCTGACTTCCAGCGTCTACATGAAATTGCGCAAGTCGCGACCATTATTATTGCAGACAACTTAGCGGCGGTTGAAACCGCTGCCACCGCACAGGGTTCAACCTCAACCAGCGGCGATCTGTTTGAGCTGGTAGTTGCAGAAGTCAGTGAAGACCTTGGCGTGATCAGTGAGGCAGTAGATGCCGATACCGCTACGACTTTTGACCCCACAGCAGTGGTTACTGTGGTTGAAGATGAAGTAGAAATAGACACCGTTAACCTAGATGACCAAGTAGCACAGCAAGAGCTTGAAGAAACCGCCGTGATTGGTGATGTAGGGGCGTTAATCTCCTCAGCAGGTGGCCTGAACTGGTTTTATGTTGCACTGGATTACAATACAGGTGTATTTGAAGGCCTAGAAACCGGCACGCTAACCTATGATACAAGTACCACGGTTACGACGGATATGGAGTATGACGTTGGGGCCGGCGGAAGCCTTACCCTCCGGGTCCCCGGTGTGCAAGACTTTGCATTAAGCACAAGTGTTGGCTGGGTTGATGACGACGAAATCATCAGTGCTATCGTGCTTAACAGTGATGGCAGCGTAGATTGGGAACTGCAATCGCTCGGTGGGGTTACTTACTCTAGCGAGCATGTTGAAGGCTCGCGAGTGGATGTATCTGGCCAGGCGATTGCGCCGTTTATTATTGCGGATGATGGCCCGTTTGATTCGACCACCATCGTAGGAAGCGCCATGTTCAGTGCAGGTGCAGAAGCCTATCAACTGATGTTTACCTCTACAACGGATAGCTACAATATTTGGCATTCCACGGATTGCAGCAACGTTGCCTCACTTGGCGGTTCGTGTAACTCTGTTTGGCACCAAACCGGCGATGGTGATTTCGGAACCGATACCACTGCCATCACGATGGCCGCGGCGATAGTTAACAGCGCGGTAGATTCAAATACAGTGGCATCCAACGGAAGCCTGCTCAACGCGCTTGAAATTGGTTACAACCCCAATCTCAGAGTAGAAATGGTTACAGATAACACCAGCAACTTCTATGAGCTTGATTTCAACCAGAATGGCGATGCAATCAAAGTAGGTTCAAGCACCTGGGAGCAACGCACCGTTGGAGGCGCTGTAGTTTATCTGCTTGATATACCTACCTCTCTGCGTGATCAGCTAGATGTTGATACCGGTGAAAAAGTATTACTCACCGAGCGCAACGGCTTTGTGCGCCGTGGTGAATTTAACCCCTCTAGTAACGTTGACTCAGAAGTAACCTGGGTGTTTAACAGCGTTGGTCGACAAGATGTACTGG
>JAESUM010000081.1 GCA_016763075.1 Pseudomonadales bacterium | reverse complement strand
GTGCGGTCATCAATACGGCGAAAGTACGCCCGGGTTCAACCGTTGCTGTCATTGGCTGTGGTGGTGTCGGGTTATCTGCCATTAACGGTGCGGCGCTCGCTGGTGCTGGGCGAATCATTGCGGTAGATATGCACGCCAACAAACTAGAGCTTGCGAGGCAATTTGGTGCAACGGATGTGGTAAACGCCAGTGAAGGCGACCCGGTTGCTCAAGTCGTCGATATGACAAACGGCGGGGTACATTATTCCTTTGAAGCCATTGGCATGAAAGTAACCGCTGAGCAGTCTTTTCGTATGCTTAAAAGTGGCGGGGTAGCTACCGTGATTGGCATGATTCCGGTTGGTACTCATGTTGAACTTCACGGAGCGGATTTACTTGCTGAGCGCCGCTTACAAGGCTCGATGATGGGTTCAAACCGATTCCCCATCGATATGCCTCGATACATCGAGTTTTATCTTGCAGGGAAGTTACACCTTGATCAGCTGATATCTGCACATATCAAACTAGAAGATGTAAACACTGCGCTGGATGACCTTGAAACAGGAAAGTTAGCGCGCCAAGTGATCATGTTTGATAGTTAATACTCTATCAGTACTTGCGCTATAGTTTTGGCAGCAGTCTGAAGCTATAGCGCATTGTGAGTGTGCCTTAAGGCGGCATTAACGTTTTTCTAAGATGATTGATTACTGTATGCCAAAAAGATCTGCGCGAAAACGCTTCAAAAGCACCCAACTTCTTGGCCGTAGTCTGGTCGCCAATACCTATTTGGCTCAGGAACGTAAATCCGGTATTGAGTTTCTTATCAAGCAAATACATGCTGATTTTGTAAGCCCTGACGTAAAAGACCACATCGAACTGCAACTACAGCATCTACGCACATTAAATATACCTGACTTATCAATACCAGAATTACAAACAGACGGCACCAACCTTCAGCTAATACAACCTTACCCTAACGGGCAATTATTAAGCCTATGGTTACCAGAAAATAAACAGATTTCAATTCGTACGATTCTCGAAATTGGCATTGCGTTAGTTGACGCTATAGCTAGCAGGCACCGCGCCACACTTACTCACAAAGCAATCAAACCCAATAATATTCTTATCTTGGAGAACCCAATTCGGGTTCAGCTTGTTGACGAAGTACAAATCATCGACAGCATACAGCTCAGTCAATTTATAGATAACGCCCACTACTTACGCCAAACCCTACCGTATCTTGCGCCAGAAATGACAGGGCGAATCAAAAGCTATGAAGGCTACTCGACTGACCTATATGCGGTTGGCATTGTTTTGTATGAATGCATTGCAGGCGCACCGCCGTTTTTGTCAAACGATTCTCTTAGTATTGTGCACTCTCACTTAGCAGAAGAACCTCGCCAGCTCACGGAGTTAAATACTTCATGCCCCTTAATATTAAGCGATATTATCGATACCTTGCTACGCAAAAAAAGAGAAAAACGCTACCAGAGTGCGGTTGGGCTAAGTGCTGATTTACGTACTTGTTTAGACACCATAAAAGCGGACAACACCGATCATGCGCGAGTAATTATCCCCTCATTTACGTTAAAACAGCACGAAGCTAGTTACCATATTTCGATCCCGTCAATAATCGTAGGGCGAGACACCGAACAAAAAAGCCTGTTAGACCAATACCAGCGTGTCAGCACCGGAAAATTTGGATTGGTCATGCTATCTGGTTTATCAGGCATTGGTAAAACTCGGTTGGTACAAGAGCTAGAACTCCCCATCGTCGCCCAGCGTGGTTACTATACCTCGGGGAAGTTCAATCAGTTTGCAAGCCAATTGCCCTACAGCACACTGGTCGAGGCGCTCAATCGACTCATTCGTCAAATAATGACAGAAAATCAAACCAGAGTGCTTGCGTGGCATGAAAGCATACTTGCAGTGCTTGGACCCAACGGGCAGCTACTCACCCATATCGCACCTGAACTCGAGAGAATCATTGGCCCACAGCCTACCCCACAAGAGCTGCCCGCCATAGATGCAAAGAGTAGGTTTAACGACGTGTTTACACGTTTTTTGGGCTGCTTAGCAACGAAAGCGCACCCCATAGTTCTGTTTATTGATGATATGCAATGGTGCGACCACGCAACCTTCGACCTACTTGAGCTGATCCTTGCCACACCAGAAAAACACCCGTACCTATTGCTGATTGGTGCCTATCGCTACGACGAGGTAGATGACACCCATAGAATCAATAAGCTAGAAAAAGTAGCTGAGCGCTCATCGGTCGAAATACTTAACCTACGCTTAGAACCCATTGATATTACAGCGACGAATCAGATGGTCGCATACATCCTAAACACAAAGCCCATTCGGTCCGAACTACTCACCAAAACCATTTTTTCCGTCAATGCCGGAAATCCACTTTATATCTGCGAAAGCCTACGTTGGCTTCACGATAAAGAAGGGTTAAAAATATCTGAAGAGGGCAATTGGGTCTGGAATGAGGATGCTATTCAACACCTAGATATCCCTGCAAACGCTACCGATATATTTATCGAAAAACTTAAAAATCTCCCGGAGAATATTCAAAATTTATTGGCTGCCGGTGCATTACTTGGCGCTCAATTCAAACTCGTCGATCTTGCAGAAGTGGCTCAGCTTTCGGTTAGCGATCTTCACAACTTATTTATTGATGTATTTGATCAACGTATTCTTTTACATGACAAAGAATTTACCTATTTTTTTCACGATCAAATACAAGCTGCTGCCGCCAAGTATTTAACAATAGATGAAACCAAGCAGTATCATCGGCGTATTGCGCGTAACTACATTGAGCGCGTCAATGAAATACAGCAACACCACCCAGACGCTCACAGAGCGACTTCTTTATTCTTTACCATAGCTGAACACTTAGCTCGAAGCCGAAGCAAAAAAGCACCTGTAACGGAGCGCATTGAAGAGGCTAAATTCAATTATCTGGCCGGTGCAGCAGCCTTAGAAAGTTTAGCGCTGGAAGCTGGCATCCACTACCTAAATGAAGCCGCAAAACTAAGCACCGAATCCATGTGGGATAGCCATTATGAATTCATGCTGTCATTACACAAAAAACTGGCACATGCTTCGATAATCAATGCCAACCAGAGTGAAGCAAGTGTCATTGTCGAACGATCCCTTAAATACGTACGGGACGATGTAGAGAAAGCCGAATTTTTATACGAACAGTCCGTCGCCCATGCTGTATTCGGTGATTTAAATGCTGCTATTAATATTGCATCACAAGCGCTGATATTATTAGGCCGTCCGTTGCCAACGGACGAAACTGAAATCAAACAAGAAATTTCCGCAATGGAAAGCCGCATATACCATTCCGACAACAGGCTACTTGAGCAAATAACTGCTCTACCGAGAGCAAATAATCAGCTCGGTGTTTTGCTGCATAAGCTCTATGGTGAGCTGCTAGGGTATTTGTTTTTTAGCGGCCAGATTGAAATGACCCGACTAACTGCTTTTAGAGCAATGAATTGCTCTTTCGAATTTGGCAATGACGATTTCGTTTGTTACGCGCTTGCATGTATCAGTTATATTTTATGCATTGAGAACGAATACGTTTTGGCCTACGAATATGAAGCCGCTGCCAATACATTGATGCTGCAATTCCCCGATAGCTTTGGCTCGGTAAAATCAAAAGGAGCCTTATCGTGGGCAGTGATGCATATGCGACACCCGGTCACCGAGCTGCGTGATTATGCTGCAGCCGCCGCGTCCGAAGGTCTGAGGTGCGGTGAATTACGATATGGGGGCCTCGCGAAATGTGTCGAGCAGTGGTTTGCCTTTGTCCAGGCAGACGATATCCCAACACTCGATGCCGAGTTAAAAAATACCCATACATTTTCTAAGCAATGTAATTTGGCGTTGCCTTTATCACTGAGCGAAGCCATGAGGCTCAGTCTTCGGCCTCTACTTTTCGGCCGAGATCAAACACCAAACCAAAAAGAAGGTATTCCTGACCCACAAATTCCGGCATTAGTTGAACAATGGAGTGCCGCGGGAATGTCGGTTTCCGTAGCCTGTTACCACACCTTTTCCGGCATCGTTTCCTATTACCATCACCGTTACACAGAAGCTGAGTTTCATCTGACCCAGGCCGAAAGTTTTTTGCCAGGACTGTCTACCGGTATTGTTGAAAAATTATGGTATATCTTTCGGTATTTAGTTGGGTTACAAATTGGATTTAAGGGTGACGAAGAGTTTTATCAAAAAAAGGTTCTAGAATGGGCTTCTCATGGGCCTATGCTAATCCCTTATACGATGCTTATGGAAGCCGAAACCGCCGTCAAACAAGGTGATTTCAAAGAAATAAGAAGCCTATATTTGGATGCCATTGACAGTGCCCATAACGAGAATTACGTTTTATTGGAGGCTTTTTTAAACGAGAGGTTGTTTGAGTACCTCGATGAATGTCAGCACCATTCAAGTGATAGTTATCGTAAGCAGGCCAATAATTTGTATCAAAGCTGTGGCGTTGCTACTCGCATAATGACATTAAACGCAGATGAAGCACGAAGCCCAGAACAAAACATTCCAAGCGAACAGCATTCAGTTTTGACATCTGAATCTAGTATGGACAGTAAACTGGATGTGCAGTTCCTATTTGACGCTATCAAAACCATCACTTCAGAGCTTGATCTTAATAAATTACAAAGCACAATTCTAACGGCTGTAATGGCACGGCTAGGTGCAAAAACTGGCTACTTATTAATACCCGAACATAACGTATTAGTTCCGCGTTTAAAAGCGATTAAATATGAAGACATTACGGTAACCGATAAAGATGATTTCACCTTCAATCTCGAAAATCTGAGTTCTGGCATCGCCAACTACGTATTTAATTCTGGAGAACTTTTAATATTAGATAATGCCTTCGAAACAGGCGATTTCGTTACCGATGCGGTGGTTCAAGCGTGCAAACTACGCTCTATACTTTGCTTACCTATCGTTATGCACAAAACAGTACTTGGCGTGCTGTACTTTGAAAATAGTTTTATTGATGCTGTATTTACCACGGCTCAGGTAAAACAAGCGGATTTACTGACGGCTCAATCTGCCATTGCCTTACAAAACTCCAACTTATTGCAAGAGACCATTGCGGCCCAAGAAACCATTCAAGCAATGAATCGTGACTTAGAATCCACCATAGAAGCTAGAACCCAAGAACTGCAACGTAAACAGTTGGAACTCACCCATGCCGGCCGGCTTGCATCTATGGGAGAGCTGGCCACAGGTATTGCTCACGAATTAGGACAACCACTTCAAATCATTCAGGTCGCTTCGCGTATCATTCAAGAAGAATGTGCGAGTGATGCTTTTGACCAAGCAGAGCTAATCCCCTTTGCCAAAGACATCATCGAGCAAGTCGATAGGGCATCGGGCATTGTTAGAAATATGCGTGCCTATGGCAGAAATGATGACAACCTAATTATTGAAAGCATCGACATTGTTGAGCCATTTAATCAAAGCATGGTGTTCTTCATCGAGCAATTCCGCCAACACCAGATTGAATTAAAATTGCATATTGAAGAAGACCTACCACATGTTTTGGTTAGCCCGCAAAAGTTCCAACAAATTGTTGTCAATTTACTATCCAATGCTCGCCATGCGGTGGATAGTAAATTGAAGACAAACCTTCATGATTACCAGAAAAAAATAGATGCTCGGCTTTACCTATCAGACGATAACAATGCGGTAATACTAGAAGTTCAAGATAACGGCGTGGGAATGAATGATCGAACGCGATTAAAATGCATGGATCCGTTTTTCACAACGAAAAAAGTAGGTGAGGGAACAGGCCTAGGTTTATCTATTGTGCATGGCTTGATTGATGAATTTAATTTTTCGATAACCGTAACCAGTGAGGCTGGAATCGGTAGCTTATTTCAGGTGACCATGCCTGTTCTTGGAAATGCATCGACATCGTTAGAATACGAGGCTATATATGAATAACGACAAAAACATTAGAGTTTTACTCGTTGATGATGAACCTCGAATCACCGAGTTACTCGCTTTTTCGTTAAGAAAAGAGCAATACATTATTGAGACTGCCACCTCTGGGCCCGAAGCTTTAAAAACACTAAAAGAACGCCCAGTAGAAATAGTAGTTACTGATATACGTATGCCAGAAATGGATGGCTTCGAATTATGCCAGCATGTAATGGAGTTATACCCCGCCACTCAAGTCATTATTATTTCAGCTCATGGTGATGTTGAAAGTGCGGTAGAAGCATTAAAAATAGGTGCAGTAGATTTTTTGCAAAAGCCAATTGACCCTAAAGTATTGCTACTGTCACTTAATTCATCAGCAGAAAAGTGGCACCTTCGTCAGACATTAAATGCTTCGATAAGAGATCTTGAAAAAGAGAAAGAATTACTATCAGTTACGTTAAATAGTATAGGCGATGGTGTGATAGCGACCGACCTAGATGGAAACGTAACGATGCTAAATAAAATATCGTCAGAATTAACAGGCTGGTCAGCGCGCGATGCACGGGGGAAACCACTGAGCGAAGTGTTTAATATCATTAACGAGAAAACCCGCAAGCCTTGCGAAAACCCAGTGGCGAAAGTACTCGCTACTGGGCGTATCATCGGGTTGGCTAATCACACCGCGTTAATATCTAAGGATGGTGCTGAACACAGTATTGCAGATAGTGCAGCACCGATACGCAATCGTGATAGCGAAGTGATCGGTACCGTGCTGGTATTTCGTGACGTCACACTGAAAAACAAGGTTAATGCAGAACTAGCAAAAACAAAACAACTTGAGTCAGTCGGTATTTTGGCCGGTGGCATTGCTCATGATTTCAATAATATTCTTACAGGCATTATGGGGAATATTAGCCTTGCTCGAATAAAGATGGACACAATTCACAAGTCATACGATTTATTAGAAGCGGCTGAGCGTGCCGCTATACGAGCAGGAAAACTGACCAGGCAATTACTGACATTTTCTAAAGGTGGCGCTCCTATTCTTGAGGTGAATTCGATTTACGACGTTGTTCGCGAGTCCGCAGAGTTCACCCTTACCGGTTCAGGCATTGCATGTCGCATCGAGCAAGATCGGGAATTATGGTCAGCAGATATTGACCGCGGCCAAATAGACCAAGTGATTCAAAATATTGTGCTCAATGCACGTCAGGCCATGCCTGAAGGTGGGACCATTCATATTGTCTGTGAAAACTTCACCAAGCTCGAAGCTGACCATAATGCGCCTCAGATAGAAATCGGCGACTACGTTTGCGTAGCCATTACCGATGAAGGTGTAGGTATTCAATCCAGTTTATTAGAGAAAATATTCGATCCTTATTTTTCTACTAAACAAGAAGGTAGCGGATTAGGAATGGCCATTACCCAATCGATTATTCATAAACACCGGGGCAGTATTGAATGCAGCTCAATACTAGGCGAAGGCACCTGTTTTACGTTTTTTTTACCCGCAGTAAAAACCGCCGTAACGGATACAAGTCAGGTACGTGGCGGACACCATGGCGCTGGCAAGGTCATGATTATGGATGATGAGCTGATGATTAGGTCCGTAACTGATGCCATGCTCAGCCGGTGTGGTTATACCGTAATACACGCAAAAGACGGTAGTGAAGCGTTGGTTTTATATGAAACAGCAATGAATACAGGAGAACCGTTCGATGCGGTAATCATGGATTTGACGATTCCTGGCGGAATGGGCGGAAAAGAGGCCATGGCAAAGCTCAAGCAGTTGGACCCGAGTGTAAAAGCGATTGTTTCAAGCGGCTACTCAAATGACCCAGTAATGGCCAATTACGACGACTATGTCTTCGTAGCCTGCTTGGTTAAACCTTTTTTGATGGATGACTTAACCGATGTACTATCTAAGGCCCTATCGACTGAAACGCTATCGAATTAAAATAGCGTTTTCCCAGGGCTTCTGAGTGTTAAACACACAAGCGGCATAACGGCCGCACCGGCCGCTAGTTCGTTATTTCGTTATTTCGGTAAATTAGCCGTTATGGTTTTAACCACATCCAAAAATACGTTGTCCACTTCTGTAACCTTAAAACCAGCAGCACGCACGTTATCAACCGTTTTGCGGTTCATTTCTGGGCCGGATATTGAGCTCAGAGGTGTCATGATATTCATCATCAGATTGAAGGGAAATAGTGTACTACCGGTGTGTTCAAACATACGCATTACTCCGCCGGGTTTAAGCACTCGAGCGAGTGATTTTAAACCATTGATGGGGTCTGGTACTGAGCAAAACGTACAAGCGGTATAAATTTGATCAAAGCTATTGTCGTCGAATTCCATATCGTGCACATCCATGCAGTGCGCAACCATAGTGCCATCGTAAGCCGCAACTCTGGGTTGTGCTTGCTCAAGCATTTTAGGGCTGATATCAATGCACGTGATGTCTAACCCAACTGGAAAAAGGGCTATATCTAACCCGGTGCCTAACGCCAAAAACAAAATTTTTCCTTTCATATGCGAATACAGATCGCGCTTGCTGGGCTCCCAGCGTTTTTCAGCGCCTTTGCTGACCATTAGGTCGTAACGTTTGGAGGTTTTATCCCATTTATCTCTGGTTGCGGTATCCATTATTTATTCGCCTGAGCCAGTTTCGGTTAAATTTACTTTACCGCTCATACGACTTTGCAAACAGTAAATAATTATAAATACGATAAAACCAACCATTGCGCCATCTTGAAGCCCGGTGAGTAACGGGACCTCGTGCATAGACGCGGCCATGCTGATAATCATTCCCACCACCATGCCAGTTAGCATGTTGGGAATCATTATTTCCATGGCACCGAAGAGCATTAGGAATAACGCTACGGTAACTATCAATGCAATCAGCATTCCTAGCGCCATGCCAACCACCATCGCGATGATCATATTCCATGAACTGCTAAACACGGCCGCGCAAATAAGGCCGACTAACCCGCCAGCAACCAAGTTGGAGAGCAAGTCTCCAAACACAAAATAGAATCGTTTTTCCACAGAAACCTCCGTTGTAACCCGTTGGTATTAACTTGAGTTATTAACCTGAGTTATTGACTTGACTAGTGATCAATTAAATTAAGGTGTTTACAGGTTAAATGAACTCACAACTGTGATCAATAACCTTACCGTTAACGATAGCAAACCATTCAGCGAACCCTGGCGTTACCGTTTAACGTATTTCTGAAACAAGTTCCGTTGCAGCGCGTTTACTGCGTGCTAGGTTTGCTCGGCGGCCAAATTTAGCTAAGGTCGCCAGGTTTTTATAGGCTGGGTTTGAATCTAGTTCGAAGTGCTCGTCATTTTCAGACATTGCCTTAACCAGCGCCGCAAACAAGCCGTTGCCTGCATCAACAAGGTGCTCAACTTGCTGATTAAACGCTAGCAGGTGTCGGTTTAGCTCAGATGACATCGCCGCGCTGTCAACGATGTTGCCTGATTCTGCTGCGGTTAATTCAAGGGTGCTCAATGCACTAGCAAGCAACCCAATTTTATCGTTATACAGGCTTGGCTCTTTCATCGCTTGCACACATTCACGAATCAAAATTCGCAGGTTTCCAAGTTGTGTGCCCATTTGTACAACAGACTCAAAAATAGGGAAGGGCCGTGCGTATTTGTCGTAGGCAATGCCGGGCTTACCTACACGGTTACTCACCGGTACTTCGCAATTTTCTAACGTGATAGTTGCATGCGTTGCAGGCTTCATGTGGTCGAATTCTTTCATTGGCACTGCGCTAAGACCAGCGGTATCGCGCGGTACTAAAAAGGTGCTGAATGCTTTTTTGCCTGTAGCATCAACATCTGTAATGGCCATTACCACGTAGGCATCCGCAATCATTCCGTTGGTAATAAAGGTTTTCGTACCGTTAATAACGACGTTATCGCCCTGAATTTTGGCTTCAGTCTTTATGGTTTTAGGGTTTGCGCCGCCCTCAGGTTCAGACACGGCAATTGAAATTACTTTTTCTGCCCGAACCACTTGCGGCAGCCACTGCTCACAAAGCTCTTTCGAGGCATGGTTCAACAGGTAGCAGCGACTAACCATGATATTCATTAACCATGTGGTTACCACGCCACGTGGCACCAAAGAAGAAGTCATGGCTGAACAAACGGCTACCAGGCCTGCGGTATTGGTTGGCGTACCACCGTATTGCGACGGAAAACCAATTTGGTGGACACCCAATTCTTTAAGCTTTTCAAGCTGTTGGTCGGGTTGAAGCCCCTCTGATGCCTGCACGAATTCTTGTATTTTATTTTCAATATCAATAAGTTGCGGGTTATCTTTCTTGAAGAGTGTGAAGTTGTCAGCGAAGCTCAACATTGTAATTATCTCGGTTCGTATTGATGAATGTACGGATTGTTCGATGTTTGCAATAGGCGCTCGTAATAGATTCTCGTAATAGGCACTAGAGCGCTTAAAAGTGCGCTCGTGCACCAAAATCTGCAACCGTAGCAATGACTGCCGTGCAGGCGACCGTTGCTACGGTTTTTTGTTATCAGACCATTCCCGGCGATTTATCGCATAACCATCGACGCTCCCCTTAAAGGGCAGTATTAGCATGCTTGGCACCGAGGTAGTTTGTTTTTGGTCACGGTATTCATGAATGCCAATGTTCATTTTTGTATGCCCGCTTCGAGGCTGGTCAATATAAGTGCCAAATATTCTATCCCACAGCGATAAGCAAAACCCAAAATTACTGTTGGTTTCGTTGTCTTCGGTGGAATGGTGTACCCGGTGCATATCGGGGGTTACCACGAGCAGACGCAAGATTTGGTCAAACTTACGTGGCAAACCAACGTTGCCGTGGTTAAACATGGCCATAGTGCTGAGCAGCACTTCGAATATAATCACTGCAATAACCGGCGCACCCAATACGATAATGGCCGAAAACTTAATAAGCATTGAGAAGATAATTTCTAGCGGATGAAAACGAGCACCGGTGGTGACGTCGTAGTCAAGATCCGCATGGTGAACACGGTGTACGCGCCAAAGGGTAGGGACCGCATGCACCATTACGTGCTGGAGATAGATAATCATATCCATAGCGATGATCGATAGAACGACCGCAACAGGCATGGGGAGCTGCCAGTAGTTAAACATGCCCCAGCCCTGGCTCGCTGCAAAAGCCGCCATGGTTACTGCAGCTGCGGGGAATATCAAACGAAGAATAATACTGTTGAATATGACCAGTGCCAGGTTGTTAGCCCAACGTATTGCTTTAGACTGACTTGACTGCCGACGCGGTGCAGCCAGCTCCCACAGGCCCATTAACATCAAACCGCCAAAGAAAAACCCCAGCCGAATGCTGACTTCATGCTGGCTAACAAACTCTGAAAAGCTCACTGAATTATTCCTGAAATAAAAAATTACTCAGCATCAGCATACCAGCCTCACTGGCAAAAGACTCGGGGTGAAACTGTACCCCTTGAATAGGATACTTGTTGTGTTTAATCCCCATTATTTCAGTGGTTTGTGTAATTGTTTTATCGAATAAATTATGATTATTCACTGAAACAACTGCCGTCATTTCAAGGCAGTCAGGTAGGTTTTTGGGGTTCACCATCAACGAGTGATACCGCATAATTTCTAATGGCTGAGGCAAGCCTTTGAACACATTAGTGCCGCTGTGCTGAATATCTGAGGTTTTGCCGTGCATAGGCACGGGCGCGCGCACTACTTCGCCACCAAAGGCATATGCAATGCCTTGCATGCCGAGGCAGATACCCAGCAGTGGGGTGGTTTGGCCCAGCTCGGTAATCACCTGCCGGCACACACCGAAGTAGTCGGGGTTTTCTGGGCTACCAGGGCCAGGGGAGATGATGATGCGATCTGGCTTGAGTGCTTTTATTTGCTCAAGGGTTAGCTCGTCGTTTCGTTTTACCAGTACTTCAAAAGCCTGCGAGCCATTCAAATCAGCGGTTTTACGCGTCAGCACTTCGCCAATGTATTGGTACAAGTTAAAGGTGAAAGAGTCGTAGTTATCTATGATTAGCACTTTCATGACTCGGCCACCTCAAAACTTGCTAGCACTTGCTTCATGGCTGCAAATTTACGCTGTATTTCTTGGTATTCACCTTCTGCATTAGAGTCGTACACATTGCCTCCGCATGTCTGCACGTAGGCTTTTTCGGCGTTTATAAAAACCGAACGAATCGGTATCGCGAAGGCGCAGTCTCCGTTGAAGCCAAAATGGCCCACAGCGCCTCCATAAGGGCCGCGGCCTTCGGGCTCAATATCGTTGATGATTTTCATAGCTTCTATTTTCGGGGCGCCGGTAAGAGTACCTGCGGGAAAGTTAGCCGCTAACGCTGAAAACATATCGTCACTGTTACGGATAATGCCGACAATCTCGCTAGAGATATGCTGAACATGGCTGAATTTTTTGATATCCATGAGGTTACGCACTTTGACGGTTCCAAACTGAGCGACCCGGCCAATATCGTTGCGGTGTAAATCTACCAGCATGTTGTGCTCGGCGATTTCTTTTGGGTCGTTTAGTAGGGTTCGTGCAAGCAATTGATCTTCGCGCAGGTTTTTTCCGCGTTTCGCTGTACCGGCAAGTGGGTAGGTTTCCATCTCGCCTTGCTGCAAACGAAACAATAACTCAGGGCTTGCACCAATGACCCGCTGATCTCCAAATTTAAAGTAGTTCATGTGGGGAGAAGGGTTTACGTCGCGTAGTTTTTGGTAGATTTGCAGTGTGTCGCCTTTAACGCGGTAATGGGATTTAAACCCAAGCTGTACTTGAAAAATCAACCCAGCGCAGATGTCGTTGCGCGCCCGCTCTACTGCTTTGGCATGATCTTCTTTATTCATACCGTCGTTTATAAACTCTACGTGTAGCGGGCCAGTGATGGGCTCTGGTTGTTGCAGAATGTCTAGTATTTGACTGAAACGGTCAGTTTCGTAGTAAAAATAAGTGATTTGCCCGGTCATTTTGTCGAGCAATAGACCGTCTCTATAGATGCCAAATTTAAAGGCTTCGAACTCAGTACTGGTCTGTATATCAAGACTTGGTTCAAAAAAACGAACGCTATCGTAACCAATGTAGCCTGCCAATCCGCCGCAGTAGCGCCGTGCAATAATATCTTGAGGTATTAATTCGCGCAGCGCGTAATAGGCGTTATCAGTAGGGTACTGCGTTGCCTCTCCCGAACGAGTGTCTGTGATGATGAGTTCATCAATATCGTTTGCGTAGACCAGTGTATCCGGGTCAAAGCCAATAACATGGGTACGCGCGCGATCTCCGTCTTCGCCAAGAGACTCAAGCAGAAAGCAGTTTTCAAATTGTGGTTCGATCCGTTGAAACAGCTCGAAAAAATCGATTTCGATCTCTACATTCCGGTACTGAGGTTTTCCTGGCAGTGATAGTTTGGGTATTAAATGCTTCATGATTGGTCATCGAATTTAAGTAATAGTTCTTCAAGTGCCCGGGTTTTAAGGACTCGCGCACCACGGGTTACAGTGGCTATGCCAACCCCAAGCTGTTGCGCGACTTCTCGCTGTGATTGGCCCTCGCGCAATAATTGAATAATAGCCATCCGGTTCGATATTTCATCGAGTTCCTTTGGTGTCAGTAGAGCGCTCAAGAATTCGAGGATTTGATCCTCTGATTCGAGCCTTTTTAGCAGCCCGGCAAAAGCTGTTATTTGGGTCGCTGTATTCATGTACTAGCATAATAGTACATGAATACAGTGGTGGCTATAGTTCTACGCTTCTTTTTACTCTTGTCGATCGACATGCTTTAGATGTGAATAAATACCTACTGCGCCGTGTACATTTTGCAGCGAGCTAATTACCCTAGTTTGCGAGTGTTTTTTACAAACTATCCATTAATGGAGCCTGATAATGAAACTGTATGATTTCCCACCTGCACCGAACCCAAGGCGAGTTAATATCTTCATCGCTGAAAAAAATATCGAGATTGAACGAGTCTTGATTGATTTTTCTGCTGGCGAGCACCGCACTGACGAATACAAAGCAAAGAACCCGGCATGCGATGTTCCAATGCTCGAGACTGCCGATGGCGTTTACATCAGCCAAATTAGAGGCATTACCCGTTATCTCGAAGAGCAATTTCCAGCAACACCTTTGTTAGGGCGAAACGCCGCCGAGAAGGGCGTTGTTGAAATGTGGGAACATTTAGCCTTTATCAATGGCATGTTGGCCGTAGCAGAAGTGTTTAGAAATACTGGCAAGGGATTCGTTGGCAGGGCTGTCGTCGGGCCACATAATTATGAACAGTCCAGTGAACTTGCATCACGCGGTGCGGCTCGAATACTGAACTTTTTTCAAGACTTTAATCAGCAACTCGCCTCAAATGAATATATCGCAGGGGATCATTATTCGATGGCGGACATCACAACCCTTGTGACTTGTGATTTCGCTAAATGGGTAAAAGCGGATATCCCAGAAGACTGTGCACACCTACGCCGTTGGTATGAAACGGTTTCAGCACGGCCCGCCGTGTTGAGTAATCCATAACCGCAATGCAAATATTTTGCACCCACGCTTAAAAATTGTATAAGCCTGCAAGTGCAATTCACTGTAATATTTAACACAACCCGAACATCAAAATAATAATCAAGGAGATCCACAATGGGTGAAGTTAGTAACCGTGATACCGAGCAACAAGGCGAAGTAATTCTGGTAGACAAAAGGTCTGAAGGGCGTATTTGGGTCATCACCCTGAACCGCCCTCATCGCATGAACTCTCTTGGAGACAACCTTGGTGGCTTACTGTCTGACACCCTAGCGGCTTACCGTGATGACAAACAAGCCAGAGTTGCCATCATCACCGGGGCGGGAACCAAAGCTTTTTGTGCCGGTGCAGATTTATTAGAAGCTGCCGCAATGGGCGAAGCTAAAAAGAATGGTGTTGAGTCGCCAGTTAAGGGTATGGGGCCGCTCGACTTCATGAACATGGCAGAGAATATGAATCTCTGGAAACCAACAATCGCTGCGATTAATGGTTACGCGATTGCTGGCGGGTTCATGCTAGCCATGAACTGTGACATTCGAATCATGGCCGAAAATGCCAAAGTAGGGATTGGCGAGACTCGCTGGAATATGCCTGGCGCGATGTGGATGGCGCCGCTATGTCGGCAAATGCCACAAGGTTGTGCACTTGAGTTAACCATGTGGGGCGACACGCAATACACCGCAGAACGTTGCTATCAAATTGGCTGGGCGCAAGCGGTAGTCCCTAAAGAAGAACTACTTGATAAAGCACTCGAATATGCTGATCGCATGCTAGACATGGGCCCAAGATCAGTCCGAAACAACAAAGAAATGGTTTACCGCGGCGCCTACATGGACCCATTAGAGTCTCAGCGTTGGGGAAGCGCGCTGGAGCAAAATCTAAGGGGTATGACGGATACTGTTGAGGGGTTAGCAGCCTTCGCAGAAAAACGACGACCAGTCTTTCGAGATGAGTAACGAATTCTAGAACAAAGAAAACATCAACCCCAGTTAATCAGGAGTTATTCAATTCCTGATTAACTGGCAGAAAAATAAGCATTACTGCTGTTACCGACACCGCAAAGCCGCATTTAGCGAGGTGTCGGTAATTTATTCGGCCTATTATGCCAATTCAGCAGTGGGTGCAGCAGGCTCTTCTTCAGCTACTTGACTAGCGTCATTCGACGGTTCTTGGCCGGCTTCCGGTGTAAACACGATATCTGTCGCGTGCTGACCTTTGGGCCCATCTATTACTTCATACTGAACGGCTTGCCCTGCTTTGAGCGTCTTGTAGCCTTCCATGTTTATAGATGAATAGTGGACGAATAGATCCTTTCCTCCCTGGTCTGGAATGATGAAGCCGTATCCTTTCGAGTTATTGAACCACTTAACGGTACCTAAATGCATGACTGAAACCCTACCTAGTCTTTTGAATTTATTATAATTATTTGTTTATTTAGACTTTCTGTGGATCGTGGATACCAATGATAAAGAAGCACCACTAGTACCTAAATTACCTAATTCACTACAATAGTCAACCCCCTATGAACGGCTTAAGCCCACGCATTCAAATATAAGTCTGTGTACGGCGTCGCAAAGCGGCATACTTCTGCAATTTTAGTTTAATTTGGGCTATCATATTGCCGAGCAAAAAACCGACCCCGTCAAAATTAAGGCGGTAATCTTGGGTTTATGTGACGGCATTTTGAGTTAGTTGATAGGGCTTCTTTTCTCCGCTGGTAACATCGATCTCTTTTCTACAATACTTTGGTTATTTCATAATGAAGCCAGGAAAATTTTCAAAACTTGATCTAGTCTTAAGCAAAGACGAAGAGCATTCGAGTGATGGTTTGGATGAAGACAGGGAGGACGATTTTGCGGTCGCAACTGCAAAGCCTCAGCTAAAACGACCGTCGATGTACCGTGTATTAATGCTCAATGATGACTACACACCGATGGAGTTTGTAGTTACTGTTTTGGAGCAGTTTTTCGGGATGAACGAAGAGCTTGCCGCCCAAGTGATGCGAACAGTTCATACGAAAGGCAAAGCTGCCTGCGGAGTGTTTACAAGAGATATTGCCGAGACAAAATCTCTGTTAGTGAATGAATATGCACGGGAACACCAGCACCCGCTGCTTTGCGAAATCGAACGGCTGGATTAGATTGTAAATATTTGAAACGAGCGTATCTGAGAAGTCTGATGTTAAGTAAAGATCTAGAGATTACACTGAACGATGCTTTCAAAGGGGCTAGAACCCGTCGGCATGAGTTCATGACAGTCGAGCATTTACTACTTGCTCTATTAGCCAATCGTGTCGCAGCTGATGTGCTGACGGCTTGCGGCATTGATTTGTCCGCGCTAACCCAAGAATTAACCGATTTTGTCGAATCAACAACACCGTTAATTCCCGAAGGAGAGCAAGCGCGAGAGACCCAGCCAACGTTAGGTTTTCAGCGTGTGCTGCAACGTGCTGTTTTTCACGTGCAATCCTCAGGAAAAAAAGAAGTCACTGGCGCAAACGTTTTAGTTGCTCTGTTCAACGAACAAGAGAGCCAAGCAGTATTCCTGCTTAAAACGCAAAGTGTTGCTCGCATAGATATCGTCAATTACATCTCTCACGGAATTTCAAAAGTCCCCGGCCATGAAGACCAAGTTGAGCATCGCAACGAAAACAACGAAGGTGGTGAGTCTGGCGAGTCCACTGGCACAAACCCATTGGATGCCTACACGGTAAACCTAAACGAACAAGCGAAACAAAACCGTATTGACCCGTTAATCGGTCGTGAATATGAAGTTCAACGATTGGTTCAAACACTTACCAGGCGACGCAAGAACAACCCGTTATTAGTGGGGGAGTCTGGTGTTGGAAAAACAGCTATAGCTGAAGGACTAGCACGACTCATCGTTGATGGCGAAGCTCCAGAAATCATCAAAGACGCTACGGTCTATTCGATGGATTTGGGCGCGCTTTTAGCGGGCACCAAATATCGTGGCGATTTTGAAAAACGCCTCAAAGCATTATTAAATGAGCTGAAAAACGAACCGGGTGCTGTCCTGTTTATTGATGAAATTCATACCATCATCGGTGCTGGTGCCGCTTCTGGCGGTGTTATGGATGCTTCAAACCTACTGAAACCGTTACTAGCAACGGGCGAACTGCGCTGTATTGGCTCAACAACGATTCAGGAGTTTCGCGGCATCTTCGAAAAAGACACCGCACTGTCTCGCAGGTTTCAAAAAATCGATGTGAAAGAACCCTCAGTTGATGAAACCTATAAAATACTTAAAGGCTTACGCGGCAGTTTTGAAGAACACCACAAAATTCATTACACCGATGGCGCATTAAAAGCTGCATCTGAATTGTCAGCACGATACATCACTGACCGGTTCTTACCGGATAAAGCGATCGATGTTATCGATGAAGCCGGCGCATATCAGAATATGCAAAGCCCTAGTAAACGTAAAAAACGTATCGGCATTACTGACGTCGAAAATATCGTTGCATCTATTGCACGCATTCCTGCAAAAAGCGTTTCAACGTCGGATAAGAAAGCTTTATTTAAACTTGAAGAAAACTTTAAGCGTGTTGCGTTTGGCCAAGATGCAGCCATCGAAGCCCTAGGCTCAGCCATGAAGCTATCGCGCTCGGGATTAAAGCCTGTTCAAAAACCGATTGGCTCATTTCTATTATCCGGCCCTACAGGTGTTGGCAAAACAGAGATCACGCGTCAGTTATCTAACGTGCTGGGCATTGAGTTAATTCGTTTTGATATGTCTGAATACATGGAGCGACACACCGTTTCTAGGTTGATCGGCGCACCACCGGGTTATGTTGGGTACGATCAAGGTGGGCTCTTAACTGAAGCAGTGAATAAACACCCACATTCAGTTTTGTTGTTGGATGAGATTGAAAAAGCTCACCCTGATGTGTTCAATATATTGCTACAAGTGATGGATCACGGAACGCTGACGGATAACAATGGCCGAAAAGCTGATTTCAGAAACGTTATTATCATCATGACAACAAATGCTGGAGCCCAAGAAGCCAGCCGATCATCACTCGGGTTTACCCATCAAGATCATTCTAGTGACTCGATGGAAAGTATAAAGAAACTGTTTACACCGGAGTTCCGTAACCGCTTAGATGGCATCATTCAATTTGGTGTATTACCTCCAAGTGTCATTGATACCATTGTCGACAAATTCTTGGTCGAGCTTCAAGCTCAGCTGGATGACAAAAAAGTAACGTTGGAGGTTGATGACGACGCCAGGCGCTGGCTTGCTGAGCACGGTTACAGTGAAAAAATGGGTGCAAGGCCGATGCAGCGTTTGATTCAAGAAAAGATCAAAAAGTCGCTCGCTGAAGAAATCTTGTTTGGTAAGCTATCCGATAAAGGTGGTGTCGCCAAAATCACGGTTGTTGACGATAAAATCTCTGTTGCAGCCATTGAGCCAGAGAAAGTGCATTGAACAGATAGACCGCAGCTTAATCAGTGCACACAAAAAAGGAGCTTTATAGCTCCTTTTTTTATGTCGGCTGAACCAAGAAAATGGCTAAAAGCTTTAACGCTCTCGGTAGGTGATGCGGCCTTTGGTCAGATCGTAAGGTGTTAGATCAACTCTCACACGATCCCCAGTTAGAATACGAATGTAATTCTTTCTCATTTTTCCGGAAATGTGGGCGGTAACGATGTGGCCGTTTTCCAGTTTAACCCGAAACGTAGTATTGGGGAGGGTATCAATAACCTCTCCTTCCATTTCGATCGACTCTTCTTTAGCCATTAAATTTAATACCTTCCAATAAGAAAACTATGCAGTAATTTGGTGAGGGATTTTGCCTGATTTCATCACAAGAAGCAAAAAAGTCTGCTGTTAAGCGCTCAGGTTACTCAAGGCGTAGCCATCGGTTGTCTATATACAGCTCTAATGGCCGAAATTGAGTTTTATAGCTCATCTTTTCACAATCTTTTATCCAATACCCTAGGTAAATATAGGGCAAATCTTGGTTACGGCAATGCTCAATCTGCCACAAGATTGCGTTACGACCTAAGCTGCGCTCGCCCATACCTGGGTGGAAAAATGTGTAAACCGCTGAGTAACCATCTTCGAGTTGATCCATTACCGCTACTGCGACTAACTCACCGTCTAATCGAAACGTCACGTATTGAGTGATTTCCAGCCCATCTACGAGGAACTGCTCGTACTGTTCACGGGTTGCAGGGTACATATCGCCGTCAGAATGGCGTTGCGCGATATAACCACTATAAAGGGCATAACACTCTTCATTATCAATAGACTCGACGAACTCTACCGTTAGGTCAGCATTTTTGTTAATAATTCGGCGGTAAGAGCGTTTAGGTTTGAATGTTTGGGCGGATACCCGCACAGAAGTACATGCCTTGCATGCTAAGCAATTGGGGCGATAAATATGTGTGCCACTACGCCGAAAGCCTAATTCTGACAGCATGGTTGCCTGAGCGCGATCCACCTGCGCTTTCGGGTCCATGAAAATGGTGACCGCCTGCTCACCTTCCAAGTAGCTGCAAGGGTGGGGGAGGGTGGAATAAAACTTGATCTTCGATATTTCATTCATTGCGATAGTGAAATAACCGTGACGTTATGCCTTAAACCAAGCCGTTGATAACGGCGCTTGTGTTACGTATTTGTCGAGAAGCAAAACAAATGACTCTCGGGAGATTTCCACCGCCCCTAAACTGGATAAATGCGGGTTTGAAACTTGGCAATCGATAAGAGGGTAGCCCCAGTTTTTCAGCGCATCCACAAGTGTTGCAAATGCTACTTTAGATGAATCAGTTGATCGGCTAAACATAGATTCACCGAAAAAAACTTGCCCAATAGCTAAACCGTATAAACCGCCAACCAGCTCTCCATCGACCCAACTTTCAATTGAATGCGCAACGCCCATTGAATGTAGTTCGCAATAGGCTGAAATCATTTCATCGGTAATCCAGGTATCAAGCTGCTCTGTACGTGGCTGGGCACAAGCTCGCATGACTTGTTCGAATGCTGTATTGAATCGTACTTCGTATTGCTGCTTTCGAAGCCGTTTCGCTAGGCTCCGAGAGGGTCTAAAGTCGTCAGTGTAGATAACGCTACGAGGGTTAGGGGACCACCATAAAATTGGCTGGTCATCTTCAAACCATGGAAAAATTCCCTGGCGATATGCCGCCTGTATTCGCGCTGGCGACAAGTCGCCGCCAGCAGCCAACAAACCGTTTGGCTCAGTTAAGGCCGAACCAAGGGCAGGGAACACCTGAAAATCTTCATTTAACCAGGGTAGGTAGATTGTATCGTCCGAAATATCCGTCATCGGTATAATTACTGCCCCAGGTTCGTTGCCTCTAATTTACTGATGATCGATAAATTTCTCAGCATCTAAGGCCGCCATACAACCAAAACCAGAGGATGTCACGGCCTGCCTATAGACTTGATCTGCAACATCGCCAGCAGCAAAAACACCAGGAACGCTGGTTTGAGTGGCATTGCCTTTCGTGCCGGACTGAATATTAATGTAACCATTCGACATATCGAGCTGGCCTTCAAAAATACCCGTATTTGGGGTATGGCCAATAGCGATAAATACGCCATCCAGGTCAAGCTCTTTAATCGTACTATCGAGCTTTGATTGTATTTTCATGCCGGTAACACCCATGTCATCACCCAAGACTTCGGCGAGCTCATGATTCCACTCAATAGTAATGTTACCGGTTTCGGCTTTTTCAAATAGGCGATTTTGGAGGATTTTCTCGGCACGTAGTGAATCACGTCGATGAACAAGCACGACTTCGCTAGCAATGTTAGACAAATAAAGTGCTTCCTCAACGGCTGTATTACCACCACCAATGACTGCGACTTTTTTGTTTCTATAAAAGAAGCCATCGCATGTAGCGCAAGCACTGACACCTTTACCTTTGAATTTCTCCTCTGATTCCAAACCTAAGTACATTGCGGATGCACCGGTAGCAATAATCAATGCATCACAACTGTATTGTTTAGAATCGCCCCAAAGTTGGAAAGGGCGTTTTGAGAAATCGACCTTCACGATTTGGTCGAATTGAATTTCCGTATCAAAACGTTCTGCATGTTTTTGCATACGCTCCATTAGCTCAGGCCCTTGAACGCCTTCAAAGTCACCGGGCCAGTTATCAACATCAGTGGTTGTAACCAATTGTCCGCCTTGCTCAAGCCCAGTTATGATTTTCGGGTCAAGGTTTGCACGCGCAGCGTACACCGCCGCAGAGTATCCAGCAGGGCCGGAGCCAAGAATAAGTAGTTTTGAGTGCATCGTATCTGACATAGGATTTAATTCCGACGAAGTGGGTTATTAATGAATCATTCGGCGGTTAAGACAAAATCATCTATTTAACATAATATAGTTTATGCGAAGTTATTGAGCTGAAGGATATAGACCTTCTAAAATTGATTCTGCCTGTTTTGACGCAGCAGAAACCTGTGCTTCACTAAGCTTTGGTCTCATGCCATCTAAAATAGTCTCAGCCATTTGTCCTGCGCGCTGTACCGCGACTTTGGTCCACGCGTAACCAAGAACCCTGTCTTGCGCTCTGCCGGAACCATCAAAATACATAATGCCGATATTGACTTGTGCACCAACAACGCGTTGGTTAGCTGCTTTCTCATACCAATCAAACGCGATGGCTTTATCAACTTTTACGCCCAATCCAAAATCAAACATCTCACCCATCGTGTGCTCTGCATCTGGGTTGCCTTGAGCAGCGGATTTACTAATCCACGTCATTGTTTTTGCATAGTCGACTGGGACTTCTTTATAGCCAAAATAATACAAGCTGCCGTATTCAAGCTGAGCGTCGGCGTCACCAGTATTAGCAGCAATTAAGCAGCTAACTTGAGCGCGTTGGAAATCTTTATATTTAACATCTAAAAAGCATTGCTGGACTTGTTGATCGGTAGCGAATGCGGGAACCGAAAGCGCCAATCCAAGAATGCTAAATCCAGCAGGTTTACAGTAACGACGTATTATATTTATTATCATCATAAGTACCTTGTTAGAATGTTTGAAAACATAGATTTATTTTTATTTTCGGTCATATTATTGACCATCTTCGAACTTAGCTTAACGTTACTAAGCCAGCCGATTCAGACCATCCAGCGCAGCAACTCGGTATGCTTCTGCCATGGTGGGATAATTAAATGTTGTGTTGGTGAAGTACTTAATGGTGTTTGCATCGCCTTTTTGATTCATGATGGCTTGGCCAATGTGAATGATTTCTGCGGCTCTATCTCCAAAACAATGGATCCCAAGTAATTGATAGGTATCGACGTGAAACAGTAGCTTCAGCATCCCAACGGTCTCGCCAGATATCTGTGCACGCGCTGTGTTTTTGAACAGCGCCCTACCCACTTCGTACGGCACTTTTTGTTCCGTTAATTGCTGTTCCGTAGCACCTACTGAACTGATTTCAGGAATGGTATAAATACCATTGGCTACGTCCGTCACGAAGTAGCTTTCGCCGTTATCAAGAATCGCATTGGAGCTTGAGCAGCCTTGGTCATAAGCAGCGCTGGCAAGGCTTGGCCAACCAACCACATCGCCTACCGCGTATATATGAGGCAGCGATGTTTGATACTGTTCATTAACTTCTAATCGGCCACGGCTATCGGCAGCTAACCCAATCGTTTCAATTTCTAATTGTTTTGTATTGCCGGTTCGGCCGTTACACCACAGTATGGCGTCAGCCTTGATACGTTTACCTGATTTAAGCCGCAGATAAGCAAACCGATCGTCTGCGGTAATTTCATCATACTCTTCGTTCATTCTTAGCATCACGCCATTATCACGAAGGTGATAACTCAGGGCGTCTATGATTTCATCGTCTAAAAATGAAAGCAGCTCATCATGACTCGTTACTAAATCGACTTTGACGCCTAACCCGGCGAATATCGATGCGTATTCGCAACCAATAACTCCTGCACCATAAATGATTAAATTTCGTGGTGTGTGACTGAGGTTAAGAATGGTATCGCTGTCGTATATGCGTGGATTGGTGAAATCCACATCGTCTGGTCGGTACGGAGAAGAGCCCGTCGCGATAATAAAATCGTCGGCCTTTAATATTTCATTTCCACGGGAGGTCTCACGGACTTCAATTCTTTTTTCATCTAAAAAATGCGCTTCGCCGAAGAAAAGGTCAATGCGGTTTCTGCTATAGAATTCTGTACGCAGTTTTACTTGTTTCTCTATTACTTTTTCCGCACTTTTTAATACCCGCGGAAAAGAAAACCAACGGGGCTCTCCGATATCACGAAACATCGGGTTGGTATTAAATTCGATTATTTGTTTGACCGAGTGTCTAAGTGCTTTTGAAGGGATAGTACCTTTATGTGTACATGCGCCGCCGACGCTATCAAAGGATTCGACCATTGCGACGCGCTTGCCATGCTTAGCTGCATTCATTGCAGCACCCTCACCTGCTGGTCCGCTACCAATAATCACTACATCATATTCGGACGTTGGCATAAGTCACTTCACCTTTTTCAATAAAATATGGCTATTACGGTTGGTTCAAATTGTACGTCTTCGACGCCGTCTATTTTTGCGTTGCATCGTAAGATTGGTTGCGGCTCGATGGCATCACTGGCGCACCAAGCTCAATTTCATCGCACTTGTCTGGGTCTCCGCCACACAGTGAGCAGTCGCCCCCTTCTAATGCGTTAATCCCACCACAGGAGCCTTTTATCGGGTCTCGACCCATAATCACGCCGATAGACATCAGCCCCACAAGAACAAAAACAACTATTAATGTAAGAAACAGTGTAGCCATAATTCGATACCTAAGAATCGGTTATTGGGTGCTAGTGCAGAGTTGAATCATCTTCGACATGTGCACGAAACTCTGAAGTCATTAACTGTTGAAACTTATCGCCGTCTCTGACTAAAAAATATGCGCTAAGGTTCAATTTTTCGGCCAATGCAAAACCATGTATGGGTCCAAGTACACTAATCGCTGTTGCGTACGCATCTGCTTGCGCACAAGAATCGCTTATCAATGTAACTGAAGCTAAATCGTGTTTTACCGGTGCGCCTGTATACGGATCAATGGTATGGGAAAACCGCTGGCCTGAAATTTCAAAGAAATTACGATAATCTCCGGAGGTTGCTACCGACGCGCTCTTGATCGCGATGGCTTTTTGAGCACCGGTTCGAATCAATGATGGCGCTTCAATACCTATTCGCCAAAGTTGTCCATCTTTGTTGTGGCCCTTTACTCGTATCTCTCCACCTACTTCAATCAAGTAATGTTGCAGCTGGTAGCTGTCCAATACTGCTGCGACTTGATCTACCCCATACCCTTTGGCAATGGCAGATAAATCGATTTCGACCTGCTCTAATTTCGATAATGTTGGCGGATATTCGGTGATCTGAATCTTCGAGAAACCAACTTTACTTAAGGCTAACTCGATACTGTGAACCGAAGGTATTTGGTCATCTTTGACCTCAGGACCAAAACCCCACAGCCGAACAATCGGCCCAACCGTAATATCGAAGGCTCCATTGGTAGCATTATATATCTGCTTCGATAATTGGATAACTTCTAACGTTTTGGGGTCAATTAGTACAGGTTCGTTAATTTTCGAACGATTAAATCGGCTGATATCGGAGTTGGGTTTGTAGGTTGACATCAGTTGATCAACCTCGGTTAAAGCTTGATAAACCGCGTTCGAAATTTGGTTTTGATTGAGCGATCTTGGTAGATCGCTAATCTTAACTTGGTAGCGGGTACCCATCGTCGCATCAGAAAACTCGACATGAATCGGCTTCTGGTAGAGCAAAAAAAAGGCCACTCCCAGAAGCAACAACCCTGCTGCGAACGGTAGTAGCCTTTTTTGATTATCCATTAATGCTTCAGTTAACCACCGAAATCATCAAGAAGAATATTGTCAGGCTCAACACCAAGATCATGCAGCATGGTAATAACCGCGGCTGTCATAGGCGGTGGACCACACATGTAGAACTCACAGTCTTCTGGAGCTTCATGTTCATTAAGATAATTGTCATATAAGACATTATGGATAAAGCCAGTGAGGCCTTTCCAGTTGTCTTCAGGCTGTGGGTCAGACAACGCGACATGCCATTCAAAATTGTCATACTTTTCAGCAAGTGCATCGAACTCATCAGCATAAAACATCTCTTTCAAGCTTCGAGCGCCGTACCAGTAAGATATCTTACGAGTAGAGTTTAATCGAAGTAGCTGATCGAAAATGTGTGAACGCAGTGGAGCCATTCCGGCACCGCCACCAACAAATACCATTTCTTCTTCGGTCTTTTTTGCGAAGAATTCACCGAAAGGACCAAATACATTTACCTTGTCGCCAGTTTTAAGCTTGAACAGGTAAGAAGACATTTTTCCTGCTGGAATACCGGTGGTGCCAGGAGGTGGCGAAGCAACACGGATATTAAACTTAATGATGCCTTTTTCTTCAGGGTAGTTCGCCATCGAGTAAGCACGAATGGTAGGTTCAGTAACCACCGATTCATTTTCAAATACTTTAAAGCGCTCCCAGTCACCGCGATATTCGTCATCGACGTCAATCTCGCTGTACTTCATTTCATAAGCTGGAATCTCTAGCTGAACATAACCACCTGCTTGGAAATTTACGTCCTCGCCTTCAGGAAGAACCAAAACTAATTCTTTAATGAATGTAGCTACATTGTCGTTTGATCCGACTACGCACTCCCAGTTTTTGACACCAAAAACTTCTTCGGGTACTTGTATTTTCATGTCTTGCTTAACAGCAACTTGGCAAGCCAAACGAACATGATCACGTGCGTCACGTTTAGAAATGTGAGCTTCTTCGGTTGGCAAAATACTACCGCCACCTTCAGTAATCGTTACCCGGCATTGGCCGCAGCTACCGCCGCCGCCGCACGCAGAGGGTACAAACAGCCCAGCCGCAGCAAGCGATTGCATAAGCTTTCCGCCTGCTTCGCTCACAACATCTTTATCGTTGTTGATATTAATCGTGACGTCTCCGCCACTTACCAAACTCCTACGAGCCAGTAAAATAATAACTACAAGCAACATGACAATGGCGGTGAACATTCCCACACCACCAAAAATTACACCTGTATCAACCATCTAGAAAGCCTTTAAAAAACTGTTTTTGTTATAAAGCAAAATTAATCGTTCGATTCACTTACAGCGCTATTCCGCCGAAAGACATAAAGCCAAGAGACATTAAGCCAACGGTGATAAAAGTAATCCCTAAGCCTTCAAGTCCCTTAGGTACATCACTGTACTTTAGTTTTTCTCGAACGCCTGCAAGTGCAGCAATGGCTAGTGCCCAACCGACACCTGCGCCAACACCGTAAACAACACTTTCTGACAGGTTGTAATCGCGCTCGACCATGAACAACGAAGCACCAAGGATTGCACAGTTAACCGTGATCAGTGGCAAAAACACGCCTAACGCGTTGTACAGTGCCGGAACATACTTATCTAAAAACATTTCTAGAATTTGTACGATCGCAGCGATAACACCGATATAGCTTAAGAACCCAAGGAAACTTAAGTCAACATCAGGAAAGCCGGCCCACGTTAGCGCACCGGGTTGCAGTAGGTATTTGAAGATCAAATTGTTAACGGGAACCGTGATCAATTGAACCACAATGACTGCAATGCCGAGCCCAATGGCCGCGTCAATTTTCTTTGATAGAGCAATAAACGTACACATGCCAAGAAAGAATGCGAGGGCCATGTTTTCAACAAATACGGCCTGTATAAAAATCGCTAATAGCTGTTCCATCGATTAGACCTCCTGAGTGCGTGAGTGCGGCGCAAGCTTATATTCGGACTCTTCAACTTGATCCGTTTTCCATTCACGCAAGACCCATATCAGCAAGCCAATAATGAAGAAAGAGCTCGGAGGTAATAGCAACAAACCGTTACTAACATACCAGCCACCATTGGTAACCAATGGTAGGATTTCATAACCAAGCAATGTACCGGCACCTAATAATTCACGTATGGTACCAACGAATATCAGTACAACACTATAGCCAAGGCCATTGCCGATACCATCGATGAAACTGCTGACTGGGCCGTTTTTCATTGCGAAGGCTTCAGCACGACCCATCACGATACAGTTGGTGATAATCAAACCAACAAATACACTTAACTTTTTAGAAGTATCGAATGCATATGCTTGAAGAATTTGATCAACAACAATTACCAGTGAGGCAATAATGGTCATTTGAACGATGATTCGGATACTGTTTGGTATTTGGTTGCGTACCAATGAAACCAACATGTTGGAAAATGCAGTTACAAATGTAAGTGCAACCGACATGACCAATGCAACGCTAAGGCTAGAAGTTACCGCCAACGCTGAACAGATACCTAAAATTTGGAGCCCGATAGGGTTATTAATAAATAACGGCCCTAGCAGTAACTCTTTATAACTTTGTGATTCGTCAGACATTTTGCCTACCCACCGTTTTTGAGTTGAGCGAGGAAGGGGCCAAAGCCGCCGTCATCAAGCCAATAATGTACAAGGTTATCTACGCCTCTAGTGGTTAAACTAGCGCCTGAAAGGCCATCAATCTTGTGGATCGCACCTTTTAACTTGGGGTTGTTAATACCTTTCGTTACCTTAAGGACTAGCTCACCATCTGCGTTATATAACTTTTTACCCGGCCATTGAGCTTTCCAACGTGGGTTATCGATTTCACCACCGAGGCCTGGAGTTTCCGTATGGGAATAAAAAGCAAGCCCCGAAACTGTATTCAAATCGCCCTCAAGCGCTAAGAACCCATAAAGCGTAGACCAAAGGCCATACCCATGGATAGGTAATACAAGTGTCTTAATCTTCCCTTCTTCTTCAAGCACATAGACGATAGCGCGATTAACTCGGCGACCAATCTTGGCAATGTCGTCTTTCTTCGATAATGCTATCGAAAACGCTGGGTCTTTAGCTTCTTTACGTGAGTTGATGCTTGCCGCATCGACGTCAGTTAAAAACGCACCACTATCGAGATCAACTACTTTAGCCGTGAACTGGCTGAATAGTTGTTCTACGTCTGCGCCGTCTTTAAGCAAGCCAGCAGCCGATAAGATGTTTGACTTACGTTCAAACTCTTTGTTGGCATCTTGCATTGGTTTTAATACAACCGCTGCAGACGAAACAATGACTGCGCAAACAATACATAGAACGAAAGCGACAATTAATGTCTGAGTTACTGTTTCCTTCTTAGCCATTTCTAGCAATCCTCCGTTTGATATTCGACTGCACTACAAAATGATCGATCAAAGGAGCGAAAAGGTTGCAGAATAAAATGGCTAACATCATGCCTTCTGGGAAGGCGGGGTTGATCACACGAATAAGGATTACCATAAAGCCAATCATCGCGCCGAATACCCATTTGCCGGTATCGGTCATTGAAGCGGACACTGGATCGGTTGCCATGTATACCAATCCGAACATCAATCCACCCAACACAAAGTGCCAATGTGCGGGCATATTCATCATGGGGTTGGTTTCAGAACCAATCGCGTTAAATAGCAACGAAGTTGCAATAACACCAAGAGCTACGCCGGACATGATGCGCCACGAAGCAATTTTAGTGGCTAGCAATATGGCCGCGCCAATTAAAATAGCTACCACAGAAGTCTCACCGATGGACCCTGGCATGTTACCGACGAAGGCATCAAACCAAGTGATCATCATGGGCTCACCACTTGCTGCTAGTGCTAGCGGGGTGGCGCCGGTAAAGCCGTCAACTGCAGTCCAAATGGTGTCGCCACTCATTGCTGCTGGGTAAGCAAAGAACAAAAATGCTCGGCCAGTTAATGCTGGGTTTAGGAAGTTCTTTCCTGTTCCGCCAAATACTTCTTTGCCAATCACTACACCAAAGGTAATACCCAGTGCGACCTGCCATAAAGGAATTGAAGGCGGGACAATTAATGCAAATAGTATTGACGTCACGAAAAAGCCTTCGCTTATTTCATGTTTCCGGACAACGCAAAACAGCACCTCCCAAAAACCACCCACTGCAAATGTCACCAGGTAGATAGGCAAAAAATACGCTGCGCCGTGCCAAAAGCAATCCCATAGACTACTAGGGTCGTAGCCAGCAAACATGCTGATCAACAGACCGTGCCAACCAGCCACTTCGGTTAGACCAGCAGCAGCCATGGCTGTATTCGCCTGAAACCCAAGGTTATACATGCCAAATAGCATCGGTGGAAATGCTGCCACCCAAACTGTGATCATGATACGTTTCAGATCGATACCATCACGTACGTGAGAGCCGCCTTTAGTAACGCTCGGTGGGGTGTATAAAATGGTATCGACTGCTTCATACAGTGGGTACCATTTTTCATATTTCCCGCCGGCATGAACCTGAGGTTCAATTTTGTCGAGTAAACTTCTCAATCCCATAATTGGATTAACCTTGTTTTATGTTGTAAAAATCAGAAACTGGCGACTTAGCCTTCAAGCTCGATGGTAGTGAGATTGTCTCGAAGGATAGGTCCGAATTCGTATTTGCCTGGGCACACATAGGTACAAAGCGCCAAATCTTCTTCGTCCAATTCAAGACAACCAAGTTTCTGAGCGGTATCGGTATCACCAACAACCAGTGAGCGAAGCAAATGCGATGGCAAAATATCCAACGGCATGACGGCTTCGTACGAACCAACCGGCACCATCGGGCGCTCGCTACCATTCGTGGAAGTGGTCATTGGAAGCTTCAATGCTTTCATGAATTTAGAGATGTAAATTCCGGTAACAGAATGACGATCACTACCCGCTGTTAGGTAACCCAACAACTCTCGTTCACGCCCTTCTTTAAGCGCGGTCACTTGGTTGTGATAGCGACCCAAATATGCGCCAGCGCCCACTGCTTTACGGCCAGAAAGTACTGAGCCGGATATAACGCGGTTATCGGCAGGATGAAGCTCACCAGCGACGATTTCATCGATGCTTGCGCCAATACGAGTACGAATTAGGCGTGGCTTTTCAACCTGCGGGCCAGCCAAAGAGATTAGTCTATCAACAAAAATCTTGCCTTCAGAAAACAATTTACCGATAGCGATAATATCTTGGTAGCCAATCGTCCAAACTGTCTTGGTTTCGCTGACAGGATCTAGGTTGTGAATGTGCGTTCCGCTTAAGCCAGCAGGATGCGGCCCAGAAAACTGTTGCAGTTCAATACTTGCTGATGAGCCAATCGACGGAAAGTTATCGCCATGACACACAAAAGTTTTGCCTGATGTCAGTTTTGAAACGATTTCAAGGCCAAGCTGAAATGCCGACTGATGCTCGCGGATGTATACGGTAGGATCAAGAGCCAACGGCTCGCTGTCCATTGCGGTTACGAATATAGACGCAGGAGAGCTATCTGCCGCAGGAACCTTACTGTATGGCCGGGTTCGAAAAGCAGTCCACAACCCTGATCTCAATAAGTTCTTGCGAACTTGATCGCCAGATAATTTTGAAACTTGATCTTCTGAATATGCATCGAAAGATTCTTCGGCATCCCCTTCAATTTCAATGACGACTGATTGCAACACCCGTTTTGCACCACGATTGATGGCAGAAACGGTGCCTGCTGAAGGCGCACAAAAGTTAACGCCTGGGTTTTTCTTATCGGTAAATAGGACTTGTCCTAATTTTACCGACTCACCAACCGTGACTTGCATGGTTGGCTTCAAACCAACGTAGTCTAATCCTACAAGAGCAACCGACCGAACTTTACGACTGTCGTCAATCTCGCTCGACGGACCACCGCTTATCGGAAGATCTAACCCTTTGTTGATCTTGATCATATGAATGAATCCAAAACACTATTCCTGATTAACCGGGAGGTATCAACTCTATGCAAGCCAGAAAAACCTGACTTTGCGCTGAGCCTAACGGCAAAAATTTGCGCGGAAATTATATAGTTAGAACCATATAATTTCTACCCTGTTAGAAGCGAAATAGCGCCACTTAAATGACGCTACAACCTTGACTAAGAGGGTATAACAGGATAAGAAATACCCGCCATACGCTGAAGCACTCGTATCACTTGGCAGCTATAGCCATATTCATTGTCATACCAAACATACAAAACTGCGCCGTCTGGCGTGACCGCGGTTGCTTCTGAATCTATCACTCCGGCATGATCAGAACCGACGAAATCGCTAGATACAATTTCAGTCGAGTTCACGTAGTCAATTTGGCGAGACAAGTTAGAGTGAAGCGCACAGTCTCTTAAATAACTGTTTAACTCTTCTACGTTCGGTGTCTTATCTAACTTCAAGTTCATGATAGCCAACGAAACGTTAGCCGTCGGAACACGAATAGCATTACCGGTTAGCTTACCTTTTAGCTCTGGCAAGGCTTTCGCCACTGCGGTTGCCGCGCCGGTTTCTGTGATCACCATATTAAGGGGTGCAGCTCGGCCACGACGGCTACCGGTGTGGTAGTTATCGAGTAAGTTTTGATCATTGGTATACGCATGAACCGTTTCAACATGACCACTTTGTAGGCCGTATTTATCATTCATAACTTTGAGCACAGGCGCTATTGCGTTGGTTGTGCATGATGCTGCGGAAATGATGGCTTGATCACCAATTTTGTCGTCATTAAGACCAAATACAACGTTGGTGATATCGCCTTTGCCCGGAGCTGTGAGCAGCACTCGGGAAACCCCTTTAGCCTTAAGGTGACGAGAAAGGCCTTCTTCGTCACGCCATACGCCAGTGTTATCGATGACGATAGCGTTGTTGATTCCATATTCGGTGTAATCTACATCTTCAGGCGCACTGGAGTAGATCACTTTTATACGTGTTCCATTCGCTACTATTTCACTGGTTTCTTCATCGAGAGAAATAGTACCTTGGAACGGCCCATGAACTGAGTCACGGCGCAGCAGGCTGGCACGTTTTTTAATATCGCTAGGCGCACCACCTTTACGTACAACAATTGCTTTCAGGCGAAGAAGATCCCCTCCTCCGGTTTTTTCAATGAGCAGTCGAGCCAGTAATCGCCCAATTCGACCGAAACCATATAACACAACATCTTGTGGCTCATCAATCGGCGGAGTTCGTTTACCAATAAGGTCTGCAACTTCTGCTTTAACAAAATCTTCAATGGTACCGGTACCGTCATACTTGCTGGCAAGCTTCGCAACATCGATACGCGCAGGCCCTAAATCAAGCTCGCTAAGAGTTTTGATAATTGGATAAGTATCGAAAACAGTCAGTTCAGTTCCGGCAACCTTTCGAGCGAACCGGTGAGTCTTCAAAATACCAATCACAGAGTGATTCACGAGTGCTCGATCATAAATATAGGTAACTACATTCATTTCCCGTACAAGCTTACCGATCATCGGGATCATCGCTTCAGCTAAGGTTTCTCGTTTCTTCCAATCCAGCAATGTATCTTCGAAGTTTTCGTTAGTCACAAATCCGACCCTTTAGGTTAAAAAAAGCAATCTAAGAATAGCGCTCAGAGGGCGTTTAGCCCCTGAATACAATTTCAGGCGAGCGAATTCTAACAGGTTGTATGCCCAAAGCTAATGCCCGAATGGAAATTTATTCGATTAATTAGGGCACGCAAGCACGATAAAATTAAGCTCAATCGATACAAAGTATCGGTGGTTGCTTTTCGTATAGTTAAACGCTCAAACATGATTCTTCCCTTAATTCGCTGAAAACCAGAAGCTCAGCCATACTTATTAACCAATTAAATTTTAGCCGGACTGCGGCCAACTGTATGTTTTTATCCAAACTAATACTATTAATAGCACTTGAGCTGGTGATCGTACTGATTGTCGGCCTCATTGCAGTGTTACTACTATTCCTTGCTCAGAAAAAGAAAAACAATGCATTACTGCAAGCTGAGACTGCAACCACAAAAACCCCAAACGACGAGTCTCCAGAAAAAAAAGGGAGTTACCACGACCAACTCGAAGAGTCGCTCAAGCAAATTTCTGAAGCCTTACCGGGGCTTGCTCCCTGCTCTGACCCACAGGCATTCGCAGAAGCTTCCGACCAAGACCAAGCTAAGATTATTCGTTTTTTAGTGTTGGACTACGAAAAACATGTCATCGAAAACATCGAGATTGAAAGCGAACTAGCAGGTCCGTTTGTATCTTCTATTGATCATTTGTTTTCAGGGGCAGATGCACAAGCCGGCAGCAGTGAAGAAACCGCAACCCCGCAAGAGGGGCAAGAAAACGAAGACGAGCAGCAAGAGCAGGTAGAAACAACCCAGACGGATCTAAATGTTGAGTTAGAGCAGCTAAGTAATCAGAACCGTATGCATCAAGAGGTCATTGACCAATTTGCAAGGGAAAGCAGAGAGATGCTCAATTGCATCAGTACGCTGGAAAACGAAAATCAAGATTTAAGAACCTTACTCGAAGCTAAGTAGGGGTAAGAATTAAGTAGCGACAAAAGCAGCAACTGCACTCATGGCCGCAGAAATGCGCTGATATCAAAAGGTGAGATTTGCCAGCTCCGCCACAAACGCCAGAGCTGACCAGCTAATTTATTTGCCGTAAAGGTTACTTATAGTAGGCGTTATCACGAACACTGTGATCCGTCACATCGCGAACTGCGGTAATTTCTGTGACTTGTTCAATCAATACCTTCTCAACGCCGTCTTTAAGGGTTTCGTCAACCATGCCGCAACCTTGGCAACCGCCGCCAAACTGCAGCACGGCTACATTGCCGTCGACGACTTCTACCAAGCTCACTTCGCCGCCATGACTGGCAAGACCAGGGTTCACCTCAGTGTAAAGAATATGATTGATTCGGTCATCAAGCGGGCTGTCGTTGTCAATTTTTCCAATTTTCGCGAACGGTGCCTTGATCGTTAACTGACCGCCAAAACGATCTGAAGCGTAATCAACCAACGCATCTTCCAAAAACGGAAGGCTACGCAGCTCAACAAACCCTTTAAAACCTTCGTATGTTGTTGGGATATCGTCGTCTTCTTCATCGCCGGGTTTACAATAGGCAATGCAGCTTTCTGCGCTAGGCGTACCGGGGTCAGAAACGAAAATACGAACCGCAACATCGGGCTCATCATGATTACCCAACAGTTCAGCAAGGTATTTCTGGGCGGATTCGGTAATAGTTAACATCTTCTATGGCCTAACTCGATAACAACGTGAATAAACAGAGTGGGTAAAACTAACGACAGTATAACGCAGGCCTGCATAGGCCAACAGCAAACATAAGGGAATTCATCGATTAATCTGCTAAAGTAGCACTTATTAAGGCCTTCGAAAGCCACCAATAACCCCTGGCTATCGAAGGGGCTAGTTTTACCTGATTTATGGATATTTGCATTAGATGAACGATCGCACCCAACGCAGCACACTTCTTTCCAATCGTTTGAAACAAAACATCCTGGTTTTGGATGGCGCGATGGGAACCATGATCCAAGATTACAAGCTACAAGAAGATGACTTTCGGGGCGAACAATTTACCGATCATGCCACCGACTTAAAAGGCAATAACGATCTTCTTAGTATCACCCGGCCAGATATTATTCTCAATATTCATCTTGAGTACCTAGCCGCCGGCGCAGATATCATTGAAACCAACACCTTCAACTCTACCCGGGTATCCCAAGCCGACTATCAATTAGAAGACCAAGTACCTGCTTTGAATTTTGAGGCTGCCAAAACTGCACGCCAAGCGGCAGACCAAATTACCGCCGAAACCCCTGAAAAACCGCGCTTTGTCGCCGGTGTATTAGGGCCCACAGGGCAAACCACCTCCATGTCTCCAGACGTGAATGACCCGGGGTTTCGCGGTATCACCTTTGATGCGCTTGTTGAAAACTATTACGAAGCCACTGATGGTCTTGTAAGAGGTGGCTCTGACATTATTTTAATCGAAACCGTATTCGACACGCTCAATTGCAAGGCCGCAATTTTTGCAGTGAAAAAATACTTTGATGATGAACAGCTCGAACTGCCCATCATGATTTCCGGCACCATTACCGATGCCAGCGGAAGAACCTTATCCGGGCAAACTCCAAGTGCATTTTGGTATTCAGTTGAACATGCCGAGCCTATATCGGTTGGCCTCAACTGTGCCCTGGGTGCCGCCGAACTACGCCCCCACCTTGAAGAGCTAGCAGGCATTGTCGGTACCGGCGTATCCGCTCACCCCAATGCCGGCTTACCCAATGAATTTGGTGAGTACGACCAAACGCCAGAGCAAATGGCGCACATCATCGACGAATTCATGGCTTCGGGCTTTGTAAATATTATCGGTGGTTGCTGTGGTACCTCGCCAGCGCATATCCGCGCGATTGCTGATGTTGCGCTTAAACACAAGCCACGCGTGGCTCCGGATATAAAACCCGCGACTCGGTTATCCGGATTAGAGCCCTTTGTAATTGATGAGAATTCGCTGTTCGTCAACGTTGGCGAGCGTAACAACATCACCGGGTCAGCGCGCTTTAAACGTTTGATTCTTGATGACAATTACACCGAAGCATTAGAAGTCGCACTGCAACAGGTTGAGTCTGGTGCGCAAATCATCGATATCAACATGGATGAGGGCATGCTCGACTCCAAAACGGCGATGGTGACCTTTCTAAACTTGATCGCATCAGAACCCGATATTTCTCGCGTTCCCATCATGATCGATTCATCCAAATGGGAAGTGATCGAAGCGGGGCTCAAATGCATTCAGGGCAAAGGCATCGTCAACTCTATCAGCCTAAAAGAAGGCGAAGAGAGCTTCATTAAGTACGCACGTTTATGCCGGTGCTACGGCGCGGCTGTTATCGTGATGGCCTTTGATGAGGACGGCCAGGCAGATACCGCTGAACGTAAAATCGAAATCTGTACTCGCTCGTATAACGTGCTGGTAGAAAAAGTCGGATTCCCACCCCAAGACATTATTTTCGACCCGAATATTTTTGCCATTGCGACAGGCATTGATGAGCACAATAACTATGCGCTCGACTTTATAAACGCTTGCCGATATATCAAAACCAACCTACCCCACGCGCTGATCTCTGGCGGCGTTAGTAACGTCTCGTTTTCTTTTAGAGGCAACAACGTTGTCCGGGAAGCAATCCACGCTGTGTTCTTGTACCACTGTATCCGCGAAGGTTTGGATATGGGCATTGTGAACGCCGGCCAGCTCGCCATTTACAACGAGATACCCCTACGACTGCGCGATGCAGTAGAAGATGTTGTGTTAAACCGCCGAGATGATGGCACCGATCGATTACTCGAAATTGCCAACGAATACGTTGGCGAGTCCGGCAAAAAACAAGTCGAGAACCTAAAATGGCGTGAAATGCCCGTCGAAGAAAGAATCAGTTACGCCCTCGTCAAAGGTATAACCACATTCATCGTGGCAGATGCCGAAGAAGCTAGGCTAGGCATGGACAAGCCCATCGAAGTCATCGAAGGGCCGCTAATGGCGGGGATGGACCGCGTAGGCGATTTGTTCGCAGAGGGCCAAATGTTCTTACCGCAGGTGGTTAAAAGCGCCCGCGTTATGAAGCAAGCCGTTGCGCATTTAGTACCGTTTATCGATGCCAGCAAAGATGGGAAAATCAAAACTAATGGCACCATTTTGATGGCTACCGTCAAAGGTGATGTTCACGATATCGGTAAGAATATTGTTGGCGTTGTACTTCAATGTAACAACTTTGAAGTGATTGACCTTGGTGTCATGGTTTCCTGCGAAAAAATCCTCGCGGAGGCAAAAGCACACAATGTCGATATTATCGGCCTCAGTGGCTTGATTACGCCATCCCTTGAAGAGATGGCCCACGTAGCCTCTGAAATGCAGCGCCAAAACTTTGATCTTCCACTTATGATTGGTGGAGCCACCACCTCAAAAGCGCATACCGCAGTAAAAATTGAGCCTAATTATCAAAACGATTTGGCCATTTACGTTGCCGATGCATCACGTAGTGTGGGTGTAGCCGCCAACCTAATGAGGACTCAATCCAAAGATCAATTTATTGCGGAGCACCGCGAGGAATACACCAAAGTAAGAGAACGCGTATTGGCCCGACGAAAAAAAGCAGACCTACTGCCCTACAAAGCCGCCTGCGCTGGTGGTGCAAATATCGATTGGTCGAACTACTCGCCTACTGTGCCACCACAAATTGGCACGCAAGTGCTGGTGGATTACCCCCTGGAGTCATTGTTAGACACCATTGATTGGAACCCCTTTTTCATCACATGGGATTTAAAAGGCAAATATCCAGATATCCTAACCCATGAAAAACTAGGTGAAGCCGCCACCCAACTTTTTGATGATGCCAAAGAGATGCTGGCTGAAATCATCGACAAAAAATTGATTAAAGCTAATGCTGCATTTGGTGTTTGGCCTGCAAGCCGCACTGCTGCGGACGACGTTGAGGTGTATGCAAGTGAAGAGCGAAACACTCCCATCGAGACGCTGCATTTTGTTCGTCAGCAACAACGCAAACCCAACGACAACCCGTATTTAAGCTTGGCAGACTACATAGCACCCGCAGATAGCGATGCTCAGGATTACATCGGTGCTTTTGTGGTAACTACCGGTATTCGTGTTGATGAACTGGCCAAAGAATATGAAAAACAGCACGACGACTATCGCTCAATCATGATTAAAGCGCTGGCCGACCGGCTTGCAGAATCCTTTGCCGAGCATCTGCATTTAAGGGTTCGTAAGGAATTTTGGGGCTTTGCCAATAACGAAGCTTTAACCAACCAAGAGCTTATAAAAGAAAAATACCAAGGAATACGCCCTGCCCCAGGCTACCCCGCCTGCCCAGAGCACAGCGAAAAATCCACTCTATTTAGGATGCTAAACGCCGAAGAAGCTACCGGGGTTTCCTTAACTGAGCATTACGCAATGAACCCCGCCGCCTCGGTAAGTGGCTATTATTTTAGCCACCCAGAGTCTCGCTATTTTGGAGTGGGTAAAATAGGAAAAGACCAAGTGGCTGATTTAGCGGAAAGGAAAAACCTAGAAGAAGCCGCGATGGAGCGGCTTCTTCAACAGAGTTTGGGATACTAATTTGGGTGTATCACTGCGGAGCTTAAACAACCCTCAGTGTATGCCCTTTCTAATTTCACCCATTGTAACGTAACCGAGAAGCTAACATTTTGATGCGTTAGATTTATGGGCGAAAGGGCAGAGCGCGCATAGAGAATCACAAGTGTTTTAAAATAATACTACCTTGCAAAACAGCACCTGTTACAAGGTATATCTATTGCGCTGCGCAAGCGGGTTACTCACTATGCATGAGGTGTATTAGCATCATGGTTCTAGGTGTAGAAGTTAAAAGCCTGATAACCTAAATCAGACTCCAACCAAACGATTACTTACGTTATCAGCGCGAACTAGGCGCTCAACTTCGTTTGCCGTAACGGCTTTTGAAAACAAGAACCCTTGTACTTTATCGCAACCGCGAGCCTTCAAATATTCTAATTGCGCCCAAGTTTCAACACCCTCAGCAACTAGCTCAAGCTCTAATCCTTTCGCTATCGACACAATTGCATTCACAAGGTAAGCATCGACGTCTTTGCTTTCGATATCTTCAATGAACGCGCGATCGATTTTTAGCGTTCGAAGTGGGAATTTTTTCAGATAGCTTAGCGATGAATACCCGGTACCAAAATCATCAATCGCAATGTTAATTCCGTGTTCACTTAGCTGTCGTAATTTAGCGATAGCATCGCTGGTGTCGTCCATCAACATGCCTTCAGTAATTTCAATTTCCAAAAAGGTTGCGGGCATCGCATAACTTGCCAGCACCTCGATCACATCGTCGGCGAAACTGGGTTGCGCTATTTGCAGTGGCGAAATATTAACGGCGATTCGATCAATACGTAGCCCGCGTGCTTCCCAACTCGTCCAATCTTGAATTGCCTTTTCAATAACCCATTTACCAAGCGGAACAACCATTCCGCTTTGCTCGGCAATATCGATAAATTCGACAGGCAAAAGTTGGCCTTGTTCAGGGTGATCCCAACGAACCAATGCTTCAAGCCCGCTCATTTTCCCTGTCATTACATCAACTTGTGGTTGGTAATGAAGCGTAAATTCTTCACGATCTAACGCTCTGCGTAAGTCATTTTCGATAACAATACGATCGGGGCACGGGTTATCAAATTCACTTTGATACAGTTGGTGACCATTTTTACCACGTTGTTTAATTGCGTACATCGCGGTGTCAGCATGGGTGATTAACTCGCGCAAATTGTGGCCATCGCGTGGGTACAACGCAATACCGATACTGACGCTGGTGAACAGTTCATGGCCTTCAATTTGAAATGGTGTTTTGAGTGCTGTTTTAATTTTTTCGGCAATTAATACTGCGTCGGCTTCACCACGAATAAGCGGCAGTAGCAGCGTAAATTCATCTCCACCAAAACGAGCCAATGTATCACCTTCGCGAACACAGGCTTGTAACCGTTGCGCAATCGCTTTGAGCATTAAATCACCCAGCGGATGCCCAAGGGTATCGTTGATCAACTTAAAACGATCAAGATCCAAAAACATTAACGCAAACATTTGGTCGTTACGTTTTGCTTGCGCGATCGCCATATCGGTTCGATCTTCAAACAAACCACGATTCGGCAAGTTGGTTAATAGATCATGATATGCCTGATAACTTATCGTTTCTTCGGCTTTGATTCGCGCGGTTACATCACGAGCCACACCAAAGACGCCTTCGAAGTTTGTTTTTCCAGGCAAAATTGAAGTTAACCCGTTGGTCACGCCAAGCTGAATGGGAAGCACTTCAAAATCGAAATGCCGAATTTGGTTATCTGCCGTATGAAGCCGTAATACTCTGTTTACGAAACTGGCAGATTTTTCAATATGAATGAGTTGGTCAACTTGTTCTAAATCTTCATCGTGCACGAGTTTAGAAATGGGTGTTCCAAGAAGATGGTTTTTATCGTAGCCTAACAACACGCGGGTTCGGTCATTTAAATAGGTGAAGCAGCCGCTCTCATCGAGCATATAAATCATGTCTGGCGATGCTCAACGATATACCGGTGTAATTTTTCAGAGTCAGCGAGTTTTTTTTGAATCTGTTTGTTTTGACGTTCAAGCTGAGTTTTAGAAACTGCGTTACCAATTGTGGTGAGCAACCCATCGGCGGCATACGGTTTACGAAGATAGTCATATGCACCTAATTTTAGCGCTTCGCTGACAGCCTCGAAGGATGATTCGCCACTGACAACAATGACGGTAAAACTATACTGGTTTTCTTGAATGTGTCGAAGCACATCGTGGCCAGACACATGCGGCATATTGAGGTCCAATATGACTAAATCAAAATCTTGAGTATCCAACAAATCAAGCGCAGCTTGCCCACCTTCGGCAATAGTTGTTTGATATCCACGCAACTTCAGCAACTCTTCCATGCTTAATAGAAGGTTTCGCTCATCGTCTACTAGTAACAAATTGCCTTTATGTGTCATGTTGATAGTTCGCATTTAGGATAAAAGTGTGGCTAACGGGCTGGCGTTCTTGGCAATAAAATTTGCCAGGTCACACCTTGCCGACTATTGCGGCAAGTGATTAATCCATTCATCTGGGTTACCAAGTTATGGACAATATTTAAACCAACCCCGGAGTGTTTCTTACCTTTCAAACTGCGTTTAACCTCAAACAAATGAGGCATGACAGACGCATCTATTCCTGGACCGGTATCTTGAATAGAAATCTCAACGTAACAGGTATCGTTGATGTAAAACTGATCTGCGGTTGAAACAGAGACCTTACCGCCGGTGGGCATGGCCTCAATTGAATTCAAAATTAAATTCGTAAGAATTTGCTTAAGTGCGTTTTCCGAACCCCAAATCGAGGGCATATCTTCATCGAGCGCTAGTTTAGTTTCAACCTGATTCGCATAGACATTAGAAGTATCGAAAATTTTGACCTGGTCCGACACCAGTTGATTCAAATCAAACAGCGTAAAAACGGGGTCTTCTGCTACGTTCTGACGCCCTATTCGCCCTAATATGTCGCATACTCTGGTGATTTCCGACTTAACAATCAACAGGTTTTCTTTAGCAGAAGAGTTGTCGTCGAGCTTTTGCCCCATGATTTCAAGATAATTTTGAACCACACTCAAAGGGTTGTTAGCCTCATGAATGGCTTTTTTAACCGACATTTCGTAGGTCTTAGTTTGGTTTTCGGCGATATCTAACTGGCGTTCCTGAACCCAGTAAAACTCCTTCAATAATCCGCCAAGCTTAGTCATTAACATTTGAACCAGTTGCCGACTTTCAGCAATACCGTCTACGTGACTTTGCTCAACTCCAAGCAATATTACGCCAAGGCGTTTACCTTCAAAACTAAGCGGGTAACCATAAAAACCTGACGTACCCAAGTGGTTTAAAAACTGTCTATCGACCACTGCAAGTGATTCCAGCTCATCAGCATCATCCGTGAAGAAATACACAGGCTCATTATCTAATAGCGAGTTGCTCAACAAGCTTCTATTGTGGTCAACCGGTATTGCAATTTCTTTTAAGAACTCGGGAACATCTCGGTGCCCGGCTACTTTTATAGTATCGGTGTGTTTTCCATACAGGAAAAACATAGAAGCAGAAGTATTCAATAGCGATTTAAGCGCGTTGCGCACGGTTGAAAGTAACTCTTCTTCGGTGTCTGTGGCACTGGTGGCTCGGCAAACACTCGATATCAACGAGATATCTTTTACCTGACGTTTAAGCTCAAGGTGTTTTTCGCGAAAGCGCTGACTGCCAATATGCTCTGGTTTTAGCACTTGTAATGAACCGCCGGAATCTTCGGTTAGGTCATCTGCCGTAAAGGCATCACGCCAATGTACACCGTAGTGGTTAGCTTCATTGATCGCATCACCACGAGATTTAACCAAAATAGCTTGGGCTGTAGAGGCATCGATCGCAAATAGGGTATTTGCATCGTTAATAAACTGCGCAGATTTCCCGCCACTTTGCTCAATCGCGCGGCTAGCCAAATTTACAATCTTAACTAAATCATGCGCATCTCGAATAGCATCGACAGGTTTTGCTTGATACTTCACCGCATCAGAAAACCCAGGGTTAACACCCCAGTCGTCAATAAGCTGAGCGCTCAGCAAATGATGGTTTACGCCAAACTGTTCAACTTCATAAGTCAGCATTTCGGCACTGGAGCTACCAGCGGCCATTTTTACGCTAACGAGCCCGTTCGATTGAACCTCCATAACCAACTGGCCAATCTCGCGCACTAAGGCACACAGGTAGGCCTGCTCTGGTTCACGGTAGGCAGAAATTTTCGCAAGCGACAGGGCGACTTGTGCACCAAAAAACGCCCGGGACCAATGATGTTCCAAATATGCGATTTGGTCGTCTTGGTAATCTGCAAACGCTTGGTAGGTAGCTGAACTCATTGCAATGGCTTGCAACTCGTCATATCCGATGGTCGAACATAACTCAGTGAGCGATCCAGCTTGAGGGATTGCCTGTGGACAGGCGCTGGTCGCAACGACAATAACCCTCATCATCAATGCAGGGTCTTTGCTAATAATCTCCGAAACCGAACTAAACGTACGCATAGGGCTTAGCAGCTCTTCTTGCAAGGCAAGTAGAATCTGCGGCAAAGTCGCTAGTTTATAGGGTTCAACTTTCTGCATCGGAGGGCTTCGAAGTCAATTTCGTTATTATGAAAAACACGCGAACAAACTGATCATTATTTAGACATTTTTTCCCTCTCAGGTCAATCTAAACTTGAACTTACCAGCAAATAGGATGGCTATAACTGCGGGGCTTAGCGAGATATTTGGAAGAAAATTATAGACCCGCACAATACCAAGAGAGCAATTACTTTGTTGCAGCATGGTTTAGCTCTCAAACACAACAGCAAAGACTTTACTTACCCCAAATAACAACTACAAAACCAACGCCAATACAGCCAATATAGAGCGTTGGCGCGAGGCCTATCCAGCGGTTGTTGTAAATTTTATTATGCGAGGTTTGATCGAAAATAGTCTTCGGCTAATTAATCCGCCGCCCCTCATATAACGCGAATATAGTGGAGGTTTTTTCGTATAACTTTAGCCACCGAACTGATGCAACTATAAAACAACCCTTAAATTCAAATTGAAACGCCGCAAAACATCATTACCATACAATTGAGAACAAAGAATCACTGGCGCCCTTAGCGTATATTCTTACTTGGTATTTATGGGCGGGCAATAGCGGTTACGGCACGACTATTCAGTAACAATGGGTACTATTTACACGCCAATCAACGCATACCCCTGCGCTGTACATCTCAAGGTTTTCGCGCCGTAGCCGATACCTTTACTCAACGCGCTCAAGACTCAACACGCTCAAGGTTGTTTGGATTCATCACTCCAGCCGACGATAAACGCTTATTCTTCATTCAATATTGACCCCGTTTAATTCTCAATAAGGCACACGATGAAATTCTCATCCATTGTTGCAACCGCCATCGTTATATTTTCATCAACCACTGTGTTTGCTGATGATTGCAACTTCATGTTTGGGAAATGGGAAACTACCGGATCAGGAGCAACACAAGGGTTATCTGCTGAACATCTAGAAAGATTCACTCCGGTTATAGAAGACATTACAAGGGTGCGTTCAGACTGTATTAGCAATTTAGATCAAATCTTGCCTAACGACTCTACATGCTAAGTAAAACAAATCAAGAACACCAAGGGCCACGTCTTAGCCTACGTAAATTGCCGAGAAGACATGCACGGAATACAAGAAATATTTTTTAATGGAAAAGCATATTCTAGTGAAATGGTACTAACTGCGCCAAACAGCGGAACCGGCACAATAACGCTTAAACGTTCCGGGGTGTATAAGGAAGCCTGCGAGTAACTCTCGCCCTGACCACATCCCATCTGACATCTAAACCAAGCTGCGTGAAATAACAGTGCCTAGCTAGTCTAGCTAAGTGAAGATCGACAAAGTGAACGGCAACATTCCCGCCCAAGGCACCTAGCCATATTGAGAGTGTCCGAGTGAATAAATATAGGTGCGGTGTACAAGCCCAACCTGGACTCTAACCTTTTGATCTTTAAAGACTTAATGGTTTGCACTTCGCGAACGCTAGGACAGCGAGGCTAATTGGCGGAGAGGGAGGGATTCGAACCCTCGATGAGTGTTAACCCATACACGCTTTCCAGGCGAGCTCCTTAAGCCACTCGGACACCTCTCCAGATGTTGCGGGATTTTAAGGGGGCGAACTTTATACCAGTTCATAGCCTATAGCAACCATACCCCTTAACCTTGAGCGCGTTCTTCTGTATAATTTGGGCCCTGAATTTTAATGCTGATTTTCAGCCGCCGCGCTGCGCTTCTACTAGTCTAGTAACTAGTAGAGTAACCATAGGTTAAATAGACGCCAGGCCAACAGATGCGGGGGCTCTCAGCTCAACAGTTTTACAGTCGCGACACTGATTTATAGGCGTTGCACTAACAAGCACTGTTGTTGAGCTTGGCAATCCGCTACATCAGCAAAGAATAATGGAACAAATTCAATCATAAAGAGGTAACACTGTGCTCGACTCATATAAGAAACATGTAGAAGAACGCGCCGCTGAAGGCATCGTCCCTAAACCCCTTGATGCTGCTCAAGTTTCAGGATTGGTCGAGCTGCTAAAACAGCCACCCGCTGGTGAAGAAGAACTTCTCATTGATCTGCTTACTAATCGAGTGCCGCCAGGTGTTGATGACGCCGCATACGTAAAGGCTGGTTTTTTAACCGCCGTTGCCAATGGAGAAACATGCTCACCGCTGGTTTCAGCTGAAAAGGCAACCGAACTGCTGGGCACTATGGCAGGCGGATACAATATCGAGCCGCTGATTGCGCTGCTCGATAACGAAAAACTAGCCCCGATTGCGGGCAAAGCGTTATCCCACACACTATTAATGTTTGACGCAGCCCACGACGTAATCGAAAAATCAAAGTCAGGCAATGCGGTAGCCAAACAAGTGGTTGATGCATGGGCCAATGCTGAGTGGTTTACTAGCCGACCTAAAGTAGAGGAAGTCATTACCGTTACTGTTTTCAAGGTAACTGGCGAAACCAACACCGATGATCTGTCACCAGCACAAGATGCCTGGTCTCGACCGGATATCCCGTTGCACGCTAAAGCGATGCTTAAAATTGAGCGCGACGGCATTACCAATCCTGAAGCTCAAATCAAAGAATTGGCAAGCAAAGGCCACCCAATTGCCTATGTTGGCGACGTAGTTGGCACCGGCTCTTCACGTAAATCTGCAACCAACTCCGTACTTTGGTTCATGGGTGATGACATTCCATTCGTACCGAACAAAAAAGGCGGCGGCATTTGTATTGGCGGGAAAATCGCACCTATCTTCTTCAACACCATGGAAGATGCAGGCGCCCTGCCCTTTGAATGTGATGTAGACAACATGAATATGGGCGATGTGATCGACATTTACCCATACGAAGGCGTAGTTAAAAACCACGAAACCGGCGAAAAGATTTCTGAATTCACATTAAAGTCGAACGTTATTCTTGACGAAGTTCAGGCTGGCGGTCGTATTCCTTTGATCATTGGCCGTGGCTTAACAGAGCGCACACGTAACGAGCTTGGCCTTGAGGCATCTGAAGTATTCCGTCGCCCAACCACGGTAAACGATACCGGCAAAGGTTTTACCCTGGCTCAAAAAATGGTCGGCAAAGCTTGTGGTGTTGAAGGCATTCGCCCGGGCACCTATTGCGAACCTCACATGACCACCGTTGGCTCCCAGGATACTACTGGCCCAATGACCCGTGACGAATTGAAAGATCTGGCTTGCCTTGGCTTCTCAGCTGATTTGGTGATGCAGTCGTTTTGTCACACAGCTGCTTATCCAAAACCTGTTGATATCGAAACTCAGCACACCCTGCCTGATTTCATTATGAACCGTGGTGGTGTTTCACTGCGTCCTGGCGACGGCATCATTCATTCATGGCTCAACCGTATGTTGCTTCCCGATACCGTGGGTACCGGCGGTGATTCCCATACGCGTTTTCCAATCGGCATCTCATTCCCTGCGGGTTCTGGCCTAGTGGCATTTGCTGCTGCAACCGGTGTGATGCCACTGGATATGCCAGAGTCAGTACTGATTCGTTTCAAAGGTGAAATGCAGCCTGGTATCACATTACGTGATTTGGTGAATGCTATACCTTACGCAGCAATTCAAAAAGGATTGTTAACTGTTGAAAAGAAAGGGAAAAAGAATATTTTCTCCGGTCGAATTCTTGAAATTGAAGGCCTGCCTGACCTTAAGGTTGAGCAAGCATTTGAGCTTTCCGATGCCTCAGCAGAACGTTCCGCGGGTGGTTGCTCTATCCGTCTTAACAAAGAACCCATCATTGAATACCTCAACTCCAACATCACCATGTTGAAGTGGATGATCTCTCAGGGTTACGGCGACGTTCGTACTATTGAACGTCGTATTCAAGGTATGGAACAATGGATTGCTGACCCACAACTGATGGAGCCCGATGCAGACGCGGAATACTTTGAGATCATCGAGATCGATCTGAATGAAATCAAAGAACCTTTGGTTTGCTGCCCAAATGACCCAGACGACGTTAAACCGCTTTCTGAAGTTTCTGGCGTAGCTATTGGCGAAGTGTTCATCGGATCATGCATGACCAACATCGGTCACTTCCGCGCAGCAGCCACCATGTTAGATAAAGCTGGATCAAGCCAGTCTCGGCTTTGGATCGCACCGCCTACTCGAATGGATGAACGTCAGCTGATGGAAGAAGGCATTTATAATATCTTCGCTCAATCTGGCGCGCGTACCGAAATGCCAGGTTGCTCGCTGTGCATGGGCAACCAAGCACGAATCGCTAAGGGTTCAACGGCTGTATCTACCTCTACACGTAACTTCCCTAACCGCCTTGGTGATCAAGCAGACGTATACCTTGCATCAGCAGAGCTAGCCGCTGTTGCCGCAATTATGGGTAAACTGCCTACTCCAGCAGAATACTTGGAGTACGCAAAAGACTTAGAGCCAATGGCTGATGACATTTATAAGTACCTGAACTTCGACGAAATGCAGGACTATGTTTCAGAAGCTAAAAATGTTGCCATTCCAACCGTAAACGTGAGTGTTGTTGGCTAACTCACCACAGCACTACAGAAAAACCCGCCTAATTGGCGGGTTTTTTTTACCTTGGTTTTATAAACTCCCTCCAGCAATAGCCATAAAGTCTGTAATGGATAAAAACTAATAAAATAGTTACAATACTATCTATTAGTAATTGAACTATTTCTACGCCCTACTTTTATACGTGAACGCCCAACGTAATTGCAGTGCAATTTTCATAGTTTGTAGCTGCAAACCAAGGGCGAAACACAAACCGCCTTTTTAACACTCCCCGCTTAGCGATTCGCTCACTGGCGGCGCAGCCCTGCAGCAAGCTGATCAACACCAAACAAAAACAATACAAAACCGAGAGCACCCATGTCAGAACCAGAAAACCTTTCTACGGGTAAATACACGCGTAAAACCATTGTCACTTCCGCTGTGGTGCTTCTCACTATCATCGTTGTATATGTAGTTGCACAATGGCTGATGTTTCGTTCGTCTCATGTTTCGGAAATTGACGCACGGGTTAAATCTGCCATTACGCTTATCAGCAGTACCGTGCCCGGGCGCTTGGTTAAATTTAGTGTTTCAGAAGGACAGCTGATTAAAAAAGGCGACCTTATAGCTCAGCTCGACAGCGAATCTATCAACCTCAGGAGCCTCGAACTTGATGCCCGCATCCGCGCAATGGAAACCCAAATAAAAGAACAACGAACAAGGCGTGAAATTGTAAACAACCAAACCGCCAGCCAAGTAGACAATGCCAAAGCCAACTTAGATGTTTCGACCGCTGAGGCTCAAGAAGCACACTATGAAAAGCAGCGTGCCGAAAACGATTACCAACGCGCACTGGCGCTATCCAAAAAGAAGTTGATTGCCACGCGGCAGCTAGAGCAAGCCCGCAGCATTGCCAACAAAGCACGCGAAAACCACCGCGCCACACAGGCTAGAGCCATTTCTATTCAAGCTTCATATGCAGAAGTCATTGCCACACGCCAAAAAGTAGAAGTGTTCGACGACCAAATAGAAACCCTGCAATACAACCTTAAAGCACTAGAAATACAAAAACTGCAGCTCGCAAAAGACATGCAAGACCGATCCATTTTGAGCCCTATCAACGGTGTGGTAGATCAGACCTTTGTTCACAACCAAGAATACGTATCACCCGGCCAGCGCTTAATCTTGATCCATGACCCAGCCAATATTTGGGTGAGCACCAACATCAAAGAATCTGAAATTAGCCAACTTAGGAATGGCCAAGCCGTAGACATTCACGTGGATGCCTACCCAGACCAAACATTCAGCGGCACTGTCGAACTCATTGGCACCGCGGCAACCAGCCAGTTTGCATTGATTCCTAGCCCCAACCCAAGCGGCAACTTCACCAAAATCACACAACGAATACCGGTTCGCATCTCCGTAAATAGCGACCAAGCACTTCTAAAACCCGGCATGATGGTTGAGGTCGACATTGACATTACGGACGACTGAATCACTTTTTGAGCAGTACGGCCCGTCCTACAAATGGCTAGCCACCATGACCGTGGTGATGGGCACGCTCGCCTCGGCGTTATCCACCACCATGGTGAATGTAGCGATCCCAGATATTATGGGCACCTTTGGCGTAGGCCAAGACCAAGGCCAGTGGATGTCCACCGCGTTTATTGCCGCCAACACCGCGACCATGCTGGTCAACGCTTGGTGTGTACATGCTTTTGGGCAACGCAACACCTACGTTTGGGCCATGGGCCTGTTTATTGCGGGCTCGCTAATTGGCGGCTTCGGCAACCACATTGACGTACTGACCTTCGCCCGCATCATGCAAGGCGCAGCTGCGGGACTACTTGCACCGCTGGCGATGTTCACCATGTTTAGGGTTTTTCCGGATGACCAACGTGGCAAAGCTATGGGCTATTACGGGATTGGCGTTATTCTAGCCCCAGCCTTTGGCCCCGTTATTGGCGGCATATTGGTCGATGTATTCAACTGGCGTGCAACCTTTTTTGTAGCACCCATCTTTTGTATTTTCGGCATGGTTTGCGGAATGCTGTTCTTACCGGACCGCGAAGACACCGGCCCAGTACGAGCATTCGATTGGCTCGGCCTAGCATTGCTCGGCGTTTTCTTAAGTGCAACGCTAATTGGGCTGACCAACGGTCAACGCTTTGGTTGGGGCTCTGATTATATTCTTACGTTGCTATTTACCGGCGCAGCATCCGCGGTTGCATTTGTATTATGGGAATTGTATACCGATAACGCACTGCTTGAACTGCGTGTTTTTAAGAGCCTTGGTTTTACCGCTGCATCAGGCGTGAGCTTCATTTATGGCGCAGGATTGCTCGGCTCGACCTATCTTATCCCACTGTTTGTACAGACGACGCTAGGCTACAGCCCTACCCTTGCCGGCCTGTTGCTGATGCCCGCAGGGCTACTGATGAGTTTTCTGTTCCCGCTTGCAGGGTTTGCCTCGGACAAAATTGCAGCACATATCCCCATAATTATTGGCTTCATTATTTTTGGCGGCTCCTGCGTGGTGTTGTTCGACGTTGACGTCAGCACCACGTTCCTTCTGCTGGCATTTTATATCGCATTGGGCCGCATAGGGTTAACGCTCATCATGCCCTCCGTTAGCGTTGGCGCAGTAAGCTCATTGCCACCATCCATGCTTGGCCAAGCCTCCGGCGTGGTGAACTTTATGCGCCAGCTTGGTGGCTCCTTTGGGGTCAACCTGATCTCGGTTTATTTGGCCACCAGAATAGGCTTTCATTCAGACCACTTAGCCTCAACACAACTACCAGACAACAGCAGCACCACCTCGTTGCTCAGCACCATTAAAGGTCTGTACGGCCAAATGGGGTTACCGGATTCAGCCGCTGCCGCTGGCTCATTTCACTTCTTAGGCAAAGTCATATACGCAAAAGCGACCCTGTTTGGATTCAGAGATGCTTTTGTAGTGATAGGCATTGTGTTTTTTATCGGGATCATTCCCGCACTAATGATGGGTTATTCGCGCAAAAAACCAGTGATGCCCGAGTAGCCCTAGTCTATTTAGCCATACGTAGGTGGGCTGACGATTGAAGCATGAACCTTACCCAATCGATTGAAAATACGGGCGTTGGGCTTCGCAAACTTAGCCCGACCTAACGCGCCATCGCTATTCACAATACGTATGACGACTATCCAACCTCTTGGGCGAGAAATTCTCCTCGATGTGATTGGGCAATGGTGTTTTGTTTAATTTTTGAAGAAGATGTTTTAGGGCTGTAACTAACCTGAATTATTTTGCTCTTCACAGATTTCAAATAAGATTCAACGGCTACATTGTGTGGCTTATCCCCCCAATCCTCACCAATTACAAAGATATCTGGTTCGATGTCTTTGCAACCTGATACATATTCAAGCTCAAAGTATGGGCGCACGATATCGACACACCGTAAAGCTTGTAGCATTTCGATTCGTTCTTCGAGTGGTATAACAGGCACATGAGGTTTGTAGGAACTCACCACCTCATCCGCAGCTACACCAACCGCAACTACGCTTCCCAAGGTTTTGCAATATTCTAGTAAAGCTAGGTGCCCTACATGCAACAGATCAAATGTGCCAACGGTATATACAATCATGGTTTTATCTTCGTTTCTGCAGTTCAAAATAATACGTTCTTTTTCGATATTTGTTATGCAAGTTTCCATACGTAAAAGGCTGTTATCGCCGTCGTATAAACAGCCAGCGCGTAGACGTTGACAGGGCTACCAGAAAGCTTCGGTGTTTTTATTTGAGAGACATTTAATACCGCAAGCCCTAAAGCCGTAATATAAAAAATCGTAGCAAATACGGTTTGAGTGAATAGGCACTCGAACATGAAAACAAAAACCAAAATCAAACTATTGTTATCAAGGGCTAACCCTGTGTATTGGGTGCCGCCAGAAAGACCAAAGGTACTGAAATAACTTAACCTTATTGCACTTGCAGCTACTATGAAAAAAGCACCTATTAAAAATATTGGCTCGAATTTTCCAAAGCTCATAAGAAGAATCGCAGGGGTTACCCCATAGCTCACAATGTCTATTAGCACGTCGAGCTGCCCCCCAAATGTGCTGTCTTCCCCTGTCCTGCCTTTCATTTTTCGCGCTATTAATCCATCCCCCCAATCAAAGGCTACCGCCCAAACCATACCTATCATCGCGGCGTCATAAACGCCTAAAATAATGAAATAAATAGCTGATAGTGTGCAGGCCAGTCCAGCCAACGAACACAGATTGGGAAGGTCTTTTACAAAAGAGAGAATAGTAGGTTGTGATTGCTGGGCGGCTGTTTTACTGGTAGTCATTGCTGGGCCAAAAATCCAGTATCATAGCATCATTGCATCATTGCATCATTGCATCATTGCATCATTGCATCATTGCATCATTGCATCATTGCATCATAGCAGCATGACTGTGAGACTGTGAGACTGTGAGACTGTGAGACTGTGAGACTGTGAGACTGTGAGACTGTGAGACTGTGAGACTGTGAGACTGTGAGAGCATCC
>JAESUM010000080.1 GCA_016763075.1 Pseudomonadales bacterium | reverse complement strand
TGGGCGATAGGCACCGGTAAGACAGCAAGCCCCGAACAAGCAAGTGAAGTGCATCTTTGGTTGCGCACATTGCTGCAAGGCAGAATTGGAAAGTACGCGAATAAATTACAACTTCTTTATGGCGGAAGCGTAAAGCCCGAAAATGCCAAGACGCTTTTCGAGCAGCAGGATATTAACGGATTTTTGGTTGGCGGCGCATCGCTTAAACTGCAAGATTTTCTTGCGATATGTAGAGTGGCGGATTGACGGTTTATGGAAACCATAATTTTAGTATTAAGTATTGTTATTGCATTGGCTCTTGTCGTGTTGATCATGATGCAGCAAGGCAAAGGCGCAGACATGGGCGCTTCTTTTGGGAGCGGCTCCTCACAAACTTTGTTTGGCGGCCAGGGTAGCGGAAGCTTGTTAACTCACGTCACCGCAATACTCGCGACAGGGTTTTTCCTGACGAGTTTCGGATTAGCGATATTGGCGAAAAATAACGTTGACTCGCTATCAACGGGCATTGGCTCGCCATCTGTTCAAGAGATTCCTGCAGGTTTATCGGAGCCGATTGATTTGGATGCGTTAGAAATACCGGATTTACCGGGGCAGTCTCTTCCTGGTGCTCAAAGCAAAGCTTCAACAAATACCTCGCAAACCCCAGACCTCCCCGTCGTTGATTAATGATGTTGGGCCTATATATGCCGAAGTGGTGAAATTGGTAGACACGCTACCTTGAGGGGGTAGTGGGGGTAACCCCGTGGAGGTTCAAATCCTCTCTTCGGCACCAATAATTAAATACCGTATAGGAAGCTATACGGTATTTTTTTGTCTGTAATATATGAGCGATATAAACTGACTGCGCTATTCTAGTATGTGAAATGTGCGCGATATGAGCAATCAGGGCGAATCAATTGGTTTTTGTGGCTATCTATTCTGAGTTGTAGAAAACTAATTTAAGCTAAATGTAAGTTATATAGGATTCGCGATTGACAGTTAGGGGGTGCCCCTATAAACTCTCGCTCCTCTGTTGCGGGGTGGAGCAGTCTGGTAGCTCGTCGGGCTCATAACCCGAAGGCCGTAGGTTCAAATCCTGCCCCCGCTACCAATCGTTTTATGTACAAGTATTAGCCCCACGTATGGGGCTTTTTGCTACTTGGGCAGTGATAAAAAAGCAATGTGTTGTGTTTGCTGTAAGCACGACAGAGAGAGGTTCATCGGTCGTCTATTTATTTATTAGATATGGCCGAAATTTCAGATATCTGTTAATTGAAATTGGGCCTTTTAAGGCCCATTTTCGTTTTTTACGAGCTAAAAATGCAGAGATCAGAAGAATTAAAGTTACTATTTGAGCCAGTCGTTGAGGCGTTGGGTTACGTATTGTGGGGCATCGAGACTAGCCTCCAAGGTAAAGACCCCGTCATACGTCTCTTCATAGACAGTGATGATGGTATTGGTGTCTCAGCCTGTACAGAGGTCAGCCACCATGTTGGCGCGATTCTAGATGTCGAAGACCCTATCTCCGGAGAGTATCGACTAGAAGTATCTTCTCCCGGAATTGATCGTCCATTGTTTACCCTTGAACAGTTTCAGAAATATCAAGGTCATCAATTGAAGCTACGGCTTCGAAGGCCCTTTGAGGATAGGCGCAAATTTACCGGTCAGCTTGTTAAGGTTGATGGCGATGAGCTAGTGATACAAGAAGGTGAATACGAATATATATTGCCAATTCAGTTGATTGAAAAAGCAAATTTAATTGCATGATTTTGATTGAAAAGCCTGTGGGCTAAGTAACAGGACATTGAAATGAATAAAGAGATCTTGCTGGTAGCCGAAGCGGTATCGAATGAGAAAGATGTACCTCAAGAGGTCATCTTCGAAGCGATAGAGATCGCATTAGCAACGGCCACCAAAAAACGTTATGACGAAGAAGCCGACGTTCGTGTCAGTATTGATCGCGAGACCGGTGAATACACCACAACCAGGCATTGGTCGGTTGTGGCCGATGATGTTCTGGCATTACTTGGAACCGAGCTCACGCTTGAAGAAGCAGCGGAAAAATCACCTGGTCTAGCCGATGGTGATGTTTGGGAAGAGCAAGTCGAAAACGTTGGGTTTGGTCGCATCGCCGCGCAGACCGCGAAGCAAGTAATTGTTCAAAAGGTAAGAGAGGCTGAACGCGCACAAGTGCTTGAGCTTTATCGTGATCGAGTCGGTGAGCTGGTTGCAGGGAATGTTAAAAAGGTCACGCGCGATAGCTACATTATTGACCTCGGCAACAACGCAGAAGCTTGGTTGACTAAAGATCAGACTATCGGAAGAGAAGTTTTTCGTAGTGGTGAACGAGTCCGGGCTCTTCTGTACGAGATTGATCCTGAGACCCGCGGCCCGCAGCTCATCCTGTCACGAGTGCATCCTGACATGTTGGTTGAGTTGTTCAAAATTGAAGTGCCCGAGATCGCCGAGCAAATTATCGAGATCAAAGGCGCGGCACGTGACCCAGGGTCACGAGCGAAAATTGCAGTAAAAACCAACGATAAACGTATTGATCCGGTTGGCGCTTGTGTTGGTATGCGCGGATCGAGGGTTCAAGCAGTATCGAACGAATTAGGCGGCGAGCGAATTGATATCGTGCTTTGGGACGATAACCCCGCTCAGTTCGTCATCAAAGCAATGGCTCCAGCCGAAGTGGTTTCTATCGTCGTAGATGAAGATAGTCACGCAATGGACATTGCAGTTGAAGAAGAAAATTTAGCTATGGCGATTGGTCGTGGCGGCCAAAACGTACGTTTAGCCAGTGAGTTAACCGGCTGGATTATCAACGTAATGAGCGAGCAAGAAGCCGCGGATAAACACGAGCAAGAAGTTGGCGGTGTATTGAGCTTCTTCGTAGAAAAGCTTGATGTTGACGAAGAGGTTGCAGAGGTGCTGGTTGAAGAGGGCTTCACGACTCTTGAAGAATTAGCCTATGTGCCGATAGAAGAATTGTTAGAAATTGAAGGCTTTGACGAAGATATAGCCGATGAATTGCGTGGCCGTGCGAAAGATGCATTGTTGACGCTTGCCATTGCATCAGAAGAAGCCCTTGAAAAAACCGAGCCTGCCGCCGATCTGTTAGGTATGGATGGCATGGACAAACACTTGGCTTTCGTTCTTGCGAGTCATGGAATAATCACAATGGAAGATTTGGCTGAGCAAGCTGTCGATGATTTGCTCGAAGTCGAAGGAATGGATCAAGAAAAAGCTGGGGCGTTAATTATGACTGCCAGAGCGCCTTGGTTTGCCGATTCCTCAACCGAAGAGTCAGGTGAGTAAGTTTTGATCGAACAGTTTAGGAATTTTGACCGGGTGAGCAGTTCAGGGGAGACGCAATAATGGCAGAGGTTACAGTAAACCAGCTTGCAGAGGTTGTTGGTGCATCCGCCGATCGTTTGTTAGCGCAAATGAAAGAGGCGGGATTAGCGCATAGCTCTCCCACAGATCTTGTTTCTGATGAAGATAAGCAAACCTTGCTTGCCTTTCTTAAAATGAGTCATGGCGAAGAACAAGCTGCGCCGAAGAAAATCACCTTGAAGCGTAAAAAAATCAGCACGCTTAAAGTGTCTGGTGGGCGCGGCGAGAGTGGACGAACGGTTACCGTCGAAGTGCGTAAAAAACGTACCTACGTTAAGCGCGATAGTAGCGAACTTGAAGGAATCTCAAGTGAACCCGCCGAAATACTTGAAGTAGCGACTGACGCACTGAGTGATGAGCCTGCAAAGGTAGAAACAGCTGAAGCAGCAGCCCCACTAGAAGGGACTGGTACTGTTGAAGGCACAGCCGGGCAGACGACAGCTGAAACCCCCGTGGTTGGAGTAACTGTACAGGCAGCTGAGCTGGAAGAAATAGCTGCTGAGCCTGTACCCGTTGAAGAAGTGCAGCCAGAGCCCGAAGTGCCAGTCGAAGACGCGCCTACAGAAGAAACCGTTGCTGAGACGCCGGCTGAAAAAACGGTAGTGAAAGACACCGTTGCAGAAGTACCGAAAGACGGCGCCACAAGCACTGAACTATCTAAAGAACAGTCATCCGATGCGCCAGCCGTTGAAGCACCTGCGCCGGTTTCTGCGCCGAAACGGACCTTGACACTCGATGATCTGATAGAAGAAAAGCGTAAGAAAGCGTTTGAAAATTCACGCCAAAAAGCAGCAGATGAAAAACTGCGCAAAGAGCGCTTAAGAGAAGAAAAAGCAAAAGCCGCAGAAGACCGTAAGCGTATTGAAGCTGAAAAACGCTCCGCCGCTGCTCAAGCTGAAAAAGATAAAGTTGAAGCCGCTAAAGCGCCGAAGGTTAAAGAAGCGGCTGGTGGTAAAAAAGCAGGCGTTCGACGTAAAGAAGAAAGTGAAAAAGGTACGCTCTCTTTAGGTGGTGATGGACGAAAAGCAGGTCTTAGCCGACGTAAAATGAAGAAAGCGAACCGTTTGGCACGTCGTACTAAAGTAGACGTAGATGCCGAACACGCTTTTGAAATGCCGACAGAGAAACTCAGTTATGAAGTTTCGATCCCAGATACGATTACCGTAGCCGATCTTGCGCAGCAAATGCGTGTGAAGGCCAACGAAGTGATCAAAGAAATGTTTAAGATGGGTTCTGCGGTCTCCATTAACCAGATGATTGACCAAGACACCGCGACCATTCTTGTTGAAGAGATGGGTCACAAGGTTAAAGCGCTAGCAGAAAATACCGTTGAAACACAGCTTGAAGAGACCTTGCAACACGGAGGCGACCAGAAACCTCGTGCGCCAGTAGTGACCGTTATGGGCCACGTTGATCACGGTAAAACATCATTACTGGATTACATTCGGAACACCAAGGTAACGACCGGTGAAGCCGGCGGTATTACTCAGCATATCGGTGCTTACCATGTAGAAACTGATCGTGGAATGATCAGCTTTCTAGATACTCCTGGTCACGCAGCGTTTACCGCAATGCGTGCCCGTGGTGCCAAATTGACCGATATCGTAATTTTGGTAGTTGCAGCGGATGACGGTGTGATGCCTCAAACGGAAGAGGCTATTCAGCACGCTAAAGCAGCCGATGTACCTTTGATTATCGCGATCAACAAAATAGACAAAGAAAATGCAGACCCGGACCGAGTTAAAAACGAACTCGCTGCGAAGGATGTAATCCCGGATGATTGGGGCGGCGATACTCAGTTTATCTCAGTATCAGCTCATACCGGCGAAGGCATTGAGGAGCTACTTGATGCAGTACTTTTGCAATCTGAGCTGCTTGAGCTCACTGCAGTACCTGATGTACCCGCTAGCGGTGTAGTGGTTGAATCTAGACTTGAAAAAGGCCGTGGTTCAGTAGCTACTTTGTTGGTGTTAAACGGTACGCTTAAGAAAGGTGATATTGTTCTCGCAGGGCAGCAGTTCGGCCGCGTGCGGGCAATTATGGATGAAAATGGCCAAGGCATTACTGATGCAGGCCCATCGATTCCGGTTGAGATTTTAGGTCTGGATGGTACTCCAGACGCAGGCGAAGATTTCCAAGTCGTTACTGACGAAAGAAAAGCCCGCGAAGTTGCTGTGTTCAGGCAGGCAAAATATCGTGATCTGCGTTTAGCACGTCAGCACGCTGCGAAAATGGAAAACATTTTTGACAGTATTGGCGAAAATGAAAAGAAAGTACTGAACATCGTATTGAAAACAGATGTGCGTGGCTCGCTTGAAGCGCTGCAAACAGCGCTGATGGACCTTGGTAATGATGAAGTTACCGTTAAGGTGGTTTCAGGTGGAGTAGGTGGTATTGGCGAAACCGATGCCAACCTCGCACTCGCTTGTGGCGCGGTGGTCATTGGCTTTAATGTTCGGGCAGATGGAAAAGCACGAAAAATCATTGAAGATGAAGAGATTGAACTGCGCTATTACAGCATCATCTACGATATTTTGGATGACGTGAAACAATCAATGATTGGCTTACTCGGACCTAGCTTCCGTGAAGAGATTGTTGGTGTTGCCGAAGTACGTGATGTATTTAAATCGCCCAAATTTGGCCTGATCGCTGGTTGTATGGTCGCTGAAGGCATGGTTTATCGAAATAAACCTATCCGAGTTCTACGTGATGATATCGTGATTTATCAAGGCGAGCTTGAATCGCTACGCCGCTTTAAAGACGACGTAAGTGAAGTTCGCAACAATATGGAATGCGGTATCGGTGTTAAGAACTATAATGACGTTCGGGTTGGGGATAAGATCGAAGTCTTTGAGCTTAAAGAGGTTGAACGTACGCTTTAATTGGCAAAATTAATTATGCCTAGAGACTTTAAACGTACGGATCGGGTTGCCGATTCGTTGAAAAAAGAACTGGCTCAACTGATCCACCGTTCGATGAACGATCCCCGAGTTGAGGGTGTATCGATCACCGATGTTGAGGTCAGTCGAGACCTGGCTCATGCCAAGGTTTTTGTTACCGTTATCGGTAAAGATAATCTTAAAGAGGCCCAGTCAGCGATGGATAGCCTAAATAAGGCTGCAGGTTTTTTGCGATCAAGTATCGCGAAAGATGATCGCATGAGATCTGTCCCGAAGCTTCGATTCTTTTACGATGACACCTTGTCTAAAGGCCAACATATCTCTGATCTGATCGACCGAGCGGTGAGTGAAATGAACTCATCTCCCGACGCTCAAGACTGACCCCTACTTTAACTTCAGGTAATCATAGTTGTCACGCAGGCGTAGAAACAACGGCCGTAAAGTTAACGGTATCTTGGTATTAGATAAACCCATCGGCATCACATCTAATGCGGCCCTACAACGTGTGAAGAGGTTGTTTGGCGCTGCAAAAGCTGGCCACACTGGCAGCCTCGATCCACTGGCTAGTGGCGTGCTGCCAATCTGTTTTGGTGAAGCGACTAAATTCTCTCAGTTTTTATTGGATGCAGACAAAGGCTATCAAGTCACCATAAAGCTTGGTGTGCGCACCGATAGCTCCGATGCTGAAGGCGAAATTGTATCGATCAGACCCTCCAGCCACGTTACCGAAGAGAAGATTTTAGAACAATTAAAAACCTTCGAAGGTGAGACAAACCAAGTCCCCTCGATGTTTTCAGCGATTAAGCACAATGGTCAGCCGCTGTATAAGTTGGCTCGCCAAGGCATTGAGGTTGAACGAACACCCCGACGTATTTTTATCGAGCATATCGACCTGATCGATTTTACAGGCCGCGAAGTGAAGCTCGATATTGCGTGTAGTAAAGGCACATACATTCGCACTATCGCCGACGATCTTGGCGAACTGCTAGGTTGCGGTGCGCATGTTATTGAACTACGACGCAACAAAGCAGGTCCCTACGAATTAGAAGATAGTATGAGCTTTGAAGAGCTTAATGCTGTGATTTCCGAAGGTGGACATAGCGCGTTGGATAATCAGCTATTGCCCTTAAGCTCCTGTGTGGTAGATTTCCCTGAGCTAAAACTTACTGAGTCCTCTGCGTATTATTTGCGCCAGGGCCAAGCAGTACAAATTGCCAACACACCCACAGAAGGCTGGGTGCAAATTCACCAACAAGATGGTGAATTTATTGGAGTAGGCGAAATTCTTGATGACGGCCGAGTCGCGCCGAGACGACTGGTGGTTAGTTAACGTTATTCGGGTGGTGTAGCCACTCATAAGCAACCTGAGTTTTGACTTCAAATATGCGCGGTCTTAACTCTTTTTTTCATTAAGCATATTGTTAGGAGATATAAAGATGTTATCAGCAAACGAAAAGCAAGCCATCGTAACAGAGTACCAAACCAAAGAAGGTGACACTGGTTCACCAGAAGTTCAGGTTGCACTGTTAACCAATAACATTGAAAAATTGCAGTCTCACTTTAAAGAACACAATCACGATCATCATTCGCGCCGTGGTTTGATTCGCATGGTTAACCAGCGTCGTAAGCTGCTTGATTATTTGAAAGGAAAAGATGCGAGTCGTTACCTTGCGTTGATCGCTAGCCTTGGACTGCGTCGCTAAATAAAAAATGGTCGCCGGCTGACGTAAACGCCGGTGAATACGGAACCAAGCACAGGAAAAAAATGTGAACCCTATTACAAAAACTTTTAGTTACGGTAACCATCAAGTTACGCTCGAAACCGGTCGTGTTGCACGTCAGGCTTCTGGTTCAGTGATGGTAACTATGGACGAAACGGTCGTTTTGGTAACTGCCGTTGCTCGTAAAAAACAAAAACCTGGACAGTCGTTTTTCCCTCTGACTGTTAACTATCAGGAAAAAACCTACGCAACAGGTCGAATCCCTGGCGGCTTCTTCAAGCGAGAAGGACGTCCATCTGAAAAAGAAACGCTGACGTCACGACTGATCGATAGACCTATTCGTCCATTGTTTCCGAAAGGTTTCATGAACGAAGTACAGGTGATCTGTACGGTAATGTCTTCAAACCGCATGATCGATCCAGATATTCCGGCGTTGATTGGCGCATCGGCTGCACTTGGGTTATCCGGTGTTCCTTTTGCTGGGCCACTTGGCGCGGCGCGCGTTGGCTACATCGAAGGTTCATACTTACTTAACCCTGGTTATGCAGAGCTTAAAGAGTCTGAACTAGACATGGTTGTGGCCGGTACCCGCGATGCGGTGTTAATGGTTGAGTCAGAAGCCAAAGAGTTAAGCGAAGATGAAATGCTGGGTGCGGTTCTTTTCGCTCATCAAGAGATGCAAGTTGTCATTGATGCCGTCACCGAGCTGGTAGCAGAAGCAGGTAAGCCAGCGTGGGATTGGACTCCAGAAGCTGAAAATCAAGCATTGGTTGCTGCAGTTACTGCACAAGCCGGGTCAGCTATTGGCGAAGCGTATCGCATCACTGAAAAAACAGCTCGTCAGGATCAGTTGTCGGTATTGAAGGCGGGTGCTGTTGAAGCGCTTTGTGGCGAAGGATCTGAATTTTCAGACTCTGATGTTCTAGACACCTTTTCAGGACTAGAAAAAGCAGTCGTTCGTACTCGCGTATTGGATGGCGAGCCTCGCATCGATGGCCGTGATCTTTCAACTGTACGTGGTTTGGATATCGAAACCGGTATTTTGTCTCGTGTGCATGGCTCTTCATTGTTCACACGTGGTGAAACTCAAGCCATCGTTGCAGCGACTTTAGGTACTGTACGTGATGCAGCTATCGTTGATGCATTGGAAGGCAGCTACCGTGATCACTTCATGTTGCACTATAACTTCCCTCCATACAGTGTTGGTGAAACCGGCATGGTTGGAAGCCCTAAGCGTCGCGAAATTGGCCACGGCCGTTT
>JAESUM010000079.1 GCA_016763075.1 Pseudomonadales bacterium | reverse complement strand
TTCACTGCCGCACAGGCAGCTTAGAAATATTGCCATCGATGAAACTCATGGAGCTTACGGTTCACTGCCGCACAGGCAGCTTCAACATCTGTTGCTTTCAATTTCAAAGTTAAACGAAGGTTCACAGATAACTAGAAACGATCTTCATCCATTCAATTTTTCGATCGATTGAAAACGATTGTCTTTGTCGTACTTCACTAAAAAAGTACCGGATATTCCGCCACGGGTTAAGAAGCGCCGGAAGATATCTGCAGGCATTTGCACGGTAACCGACTGATCCGTGGTGACTTGTACGTACTTTGCGTCACCACGGTAGTAGGCTTCGTAGGATTCCGAAGAAATTGAAAGGTTAAAACGTATCTGTTTAATAGCGGCTTTTTCCTATTCAAAGCGCGCTATTATCTGGCTACGCTTTAAGATTGCAAGCTGGCTTGTGAAAGTTCGAATAATTTACGAATAGCCACTGAAAACATGGCGTATTCTTTATCGACTGCTCGGTTTAGCTCGGCCATAAATAGAAACCAGCGGTTAACTAATACCGCATGATCTGTCATCCAGTCGTTGATGGCTTTTTGGCAGCTTTCGCTGTCTATTTTATGGTCGTCGGCGCCTTGCAATACGCTCATGGTTAGCGCACGTTGCTGCCATTCAAATTCATCCATAAATGATTCTCGTGCTAGTGCTTGCCAGTGGTTTTCTATTTTGAGGTGTTTAATCTCTTCTCCAAAACCATATAACCCCAGTCTTTCTTCCAACCCAAAATGAATGGCCGATGCGAACGCAAATGATTTACCTGTGATTTGCGCGGCATCGCTAATGCTAAACGTCGAATAGATGACCGGAATACTGGCCAAATCGCTTGCCAGCTTACGTGGTACGCCTTGCTCTTCAAGCTCATTGAACCGAGTTTGCCAACGCCCTAGGCGCTGCCCTTCAAGCAATTCTAGCGCTGAGTTTTTTAGTATGTCTACGAGTGGGTTAAACCGGGTTACTTCTGCATGTGGATCTAGGTTTATTCGCCGACTACGTAGAATCCAGCGGCATGTTCGCCGGGTTAAACTTCTGATTTCCATCATCCAGCTTAGTTGGGCTACCGAAGCTATTTTGAAATCCATCGCGTCAATTTGATTCCATATTTCCGGCAGCTCGAAAATATCTCGCGCAGTAATGTAGGCCTTTGCGATTTCTGCAGAGGTAGCGCCGGTGGTCTCGTTTAGCCTATGCACAAAGGTTATTCCCATGTAGTTAACCAAACCATTGGTAATTTGAGTAGCCAGTAATTCTTTGTAAAGCCTGTGTTCTAGCAGTTTGTTTTGGTATTTATCGACCAGCATTTTCGGAAAGGCTTCGAACACTTCTTTGGCCAAATATGGGTCTGTATATAAGTCGGAATCGGCTAGTTCTTGTTTGATTATATTTTTACAATACGAGATGAGTATGGCGAGTTCTGGTCTGGTTAAGCCTAATTTCTTGGCGCGTCGGTCGGCTAGCATTTCGGCGTTGGGCATAAATTCTAGCTCGATATCGAGCTGCCCTTGGGATACTAGCCTGTTAATATAGCGGGCGAATTCGTCAATTCGAGAACTTGCTTGGTATTGCGCCAAGCTTAGCGCTTGGGCTTGAGTGTAGTTATTTTTAAGTACTGCATCACCCACTTCGTCGGTCATAGCTTGTAACAGCTCGCTTCGCTGCTTATCGGTGAGGTCGCCATTTTTCACCACATCATCTAGCAGTATTTTTATGTTGACCTCGTGGTCAGAGCAATCAACCCCGCCGGCATTGTCTATAAAGTCGCTGTTGCAAGCACCGCCTTTTAGGCAATATTCGATACGCCCTAGTTGGGTAACGCCAAGGTTGCCGCCTTCACCAAATACTTTACAACGTAGCTCGGTACCATCAATCCGCACGCTGTCATTGGCTTTATCTCCAACTTCTGCGTGAGTCTCTTTTGTGGATTTAACATATGTGCCAATCCCGCCGTTCCATATGAGGTCAACTGGCGCTTTTAAAATGGCGGTAATCAGTTGGCTCGGTGTCATTTTATTTGTTTCTACTTCAAGAAAAGATTGGATTTCTTCGCTTAATTCGATAACTTTCAAATCCTTTGAAAAGACCCCGCCTCCCTTCGAGATCAGAGTTTCGTTGTACGCATCCCAACCGGATTCGGCTAGGCTAAAGAGGCGCTCGCGTTCAATAAAGGATGCCGCTGCATCGGGGTTTGGGTCTATAAAAATATGCCTATGGTTAAACGCTGCTTGAAGACGAATATGCTTGGATAGCAGCATACCGTTACCAAATACATCACCGGACATATCTCCTACCGCCGCGACGGTGAAGTCTTCTTTTTGAATATCTATGCCAATTTCGCAAAAATGACGCTGTACGGCTATCCAAGCACCTTTGGCGGTAATGCCCATCTGTTTGTGGTCATACCCTTCGCTACCGCCCGAGGCAAAGGCATCACCTAACCAAAAGCCATAGTCTTCTGAAATCCCGTTAGCAATATCAGAAAATGTTGCGGTGCCTTTGTCTGCTGCTACTACCAAGTAGGGGTCTATGTCGTCACGTATCACCGTATCAAGCGGATGAACTATATGCTGATCAACAAGGTTATCGGTGATGTCCAACATGCCCCGCATGAAGTTTTTATAGCAACGAATAGCAATTTTTTGAAGTTGTTCACGGCCAATTTTGTCTGGCAATTTTTTAAGTACAAAACCACCTTTGGCCCCAAGAGGTACGATGACTGAATTTTTAACTTGCTGTGCTTTTACCAAACCCAGAACTTCTGTTCGGTAGTCTTCGAGCCGGTCAGACCAGCGCAGGCCACCGCGTGAAACCAGACCACTTCTTAAGTGAACTGCTTCAAACTCTGGCGAGTATACAAATATTTCAAACTGCGGACAGGGCTGTGGAATGTCTGGAATTTTTTCAGGCGAAAACTTTATAGAAATATACGATTTTGGCTGGCCTGTAAGCGTTTTTTGAAAAAAGTTTGTACGTAAGGTTGCGCCAATTAGATCAAGATAGCGTCTTAAAATCCGGTCTTCGTTTATATTGGTTACTTCGTCTAATTTCTCTAGTATATTGATGCGGGCACTTTCAACTTGTTCGTCAAAGCCATCGCCACGCACGATATACGGATCAAACATTAGGCTAAACAATCCAACAATTGAACGGGTTATGCCTAAATGTTTTGATAAGGTATCGGCAATTGAACTGCGGCCAAACCCAAAACGGATTTGTTTTAAATACGCTGCATAGCTACGCAACATGGCTATTTCGCGCCAATCTAGCCGGGTGCCAAGCACAAGGTTATTAAACGAGTCATTATCCGAGTCGCCATACCAAATACGCGAAAAGGCCTCTTGGAAGATCTCCCGCACTTCTTGTATGTTGACGCTGTCTGACAAGCTATAAATCAAACTAAAGTCATGCACCCAAATCACTGATCCCTGAGCATCGCAAAACTCATAGGGGCGTTCGCCAATCACTCTTAAGCCTAGGTTTTCGAGTATGGGTAGTACATCTGATAGTGGAATTTGTGCATCGCGCCTAAACAATTTAAAGCGCAATATATCTTTAGACTCTTCTACTGAGCGATAAAAACTCATTGCCAAGTCGCCGCCAGTTTTAAGGCCCGCGATTTTTTTGATATCTACCACTGCGCTTCGTGGGCTAAAGTCTTCTCGGTAACTTGAAGGCAGTGCATGCAAATATTGGTTGGCGTATTTGGTGCCTAGCTCTTCGCCGTAGTGTTCTATCAACGCCGTGTGAAAATCGTCGTCCCATGTGCGGGTTGAACCGCGTACTTTTTTCTCGAGGTAGCGTGTTTCTGGCGCTCGGCTGCCTTGTTCCATTTGCAGGTTGTATTCAACCCGAACCAATACTGACTCAGAAAAGTAAGTACTAAAACTTAAGCTTGGGGCATGACATTCTTTTTGTAATAGCTCACCAATTTTTACCCTTATTGCTGTGTTGTAGTCATCACGTGGCATAAACAGTAAACACGAAATAAACTGACCGTAAGGGTCTTCTCGCACAAACAAGCGGGTTACGCGGCGCTCTTGAAGGCCCATTATTCCGGTGGCATGTTCCAATAGTTCTTCTTTTGAGAGAAGAAATAAACCATCTCGGGGGTAGGCAACCAACACATGAATGAGGTCTTTTTGGTTGTGGCCGCCGGCTTCAAAACCGGTTTTATCCAGCACGTAATCTATTTTGTCGCGCACAATGGGAATATTAAATGGGCTAGATTGATACACGCTAGAGGTATATAAACCAATAATTCTGCACTCACCAATTGCCTTTCCTGCGTCATTGTAGAGCCGAACAGAAATGTAATCTGGGTGAACTGGGCGGTGAACCCGCGACACTTTACCACCCTTGGCGAAGCTCATTATGGTGTCGCGTTTTATCCAGCGTTGCGTGCCCTCCGGTAAGTCGTCAAACTTACGCCGTGTTTTTTCTGGTTTATGAAGCCGCGCAATACCTAAAGATTGTTTGTTCTTTTGAACAATGTGAAACTGATCTGATTTATGCTCAAAGGCGTATTCTTCAATGCCGAGCAGTGTGAAGTTGTCACTAAGAACCCACTCTAAAAAATCACTGCTGTGTTGGCGCTCTGTTTTATTGAGATGTTTATTCGATTTGGTATCCCCAGCCACTTTTACGATACGCTCGTGCATGGCGTCAAAATCAGACACCACTTGCGCTACTTCTGACAATACTTCGTCTAGTAGTACGTTGAGTTCATCCAATTCATTCTGGTCTGATTTTTTATCGATTTCAAAATAGATAACCGCTTCACGGTTAAAGCCTGATCCATCGTCAGCTTCAGCAGTTGCTGGCTTAAAATCAACCAGTTTGCCTTGGCTGTTACGCTCTATAGAAAACACCGAACTATGAATGGTGTGAATATTAAAGTGCATATCACTGAGCAAGGAGCGGGTTGAATCCACCAGAAACGGTATGTCTTTGCACAAAATTTCAACAATCGTGTGTGACGACTGCCAGCCGTGTTGCTCAAGGTCTGGGTTGAACACCCTTAATTTTGACTCACCGGGGTTCGTCGAGTGAATAAACTTCCAGCACGAAAAGCTCGAGTAATACAGGTCATCGAGATTCTTTTCTTCAAGGTCCATCTCGGGCACCGCAGCATAGTAGTGCCTTATAAAGACTTCCAATTTGCGCGCGTCTTCAGCGTTGAACTTTTTCTGCAATTCATCACTCAATGACTGAAGCATCTCTTCTTTCACGTCGGTATTCCCTGTCTTCAACATGTATTTTTCCAATCTGTCGGGGTCGTTGATGTCAATAGTAGGTTAATGATAGTTGATGCTTAGATAAAGTCAGACCAAAAGCAATCTGACTGTTAGAATTAAAGACGCAGATAAGTTCCTATAATAATGAGCGATTATGAATAGCCACCTCGAACAGATACAAACCCTCACGCAGCAGCTAAGCCAGCAAATTATCGGCCAGCAAAAATTAGTCGAAAGTTTAATGATTGCACTGCTCGCAGATGGTCATTTATTAGTCGAAGGAGCCCCGGGGTTGGCCAAAACCCGCGCTATAAAATGCCTCTCCAGCTTGATTGAAGGAAGCTTTCACCGCGTTCAGTTCACACCTGACTTGTTGCCTGGCGATATCACCGGCACCGAAATTTACCGCCCTCAAGATGGCACGTTCGAGTTTCAAAAAGGCCCTATTTTTCATAGCTTGGTATTGGCAGACGAGATCAACCGAGCCCCAGCCAAAGCGCAATCTGCACTGCTTGAGGCCATGGGCGAACGCCAGGTGAGCGTTGGTAAAACCACCTACCCGCTGCCGCAACTGTTTTTGGTGATGGCTACGCAAAACCCCATCGAGCAAGAAGGCACATACCCGCTGCCTGAAGCCCAACTAGACCGGTTTTTACTGCATGTAGAAATAGGCTACCCAGATCGCGAAGCCGAGCATCAAATTCTTAAATTGGCTCGCTATGAAGCATCCCAACAGGGCCAACCAAAAGTGAATGCCGGCGAAGATACTCATATCATCAGCCAAGATACAATTTTTGAAGCACGCCAGCAGTTGCTCACTATTCACATGGCGGAGCCCGTTGAGGAATATATTGTTCAACTGATTATGGCCACACGCCACCCACAACAATATGACGCCAAATTAGCCAGCTGGCTCGAATATGGCGCCAGCCCAAGGGGCACCATTGCTTTGGATTCCTGCGCACGGGCCCATGCATGGCTTGCCGGCCGAGATTTTGTAACACCCGATGATGTTCAAGCAGTCATTCACAATGTACTTAGGCACCGCTTAATTCCAAGCTTTGAGGCAGAAGCCAGTGGCATCAGCAGCAACGAGTTGATAGACCAATTACTTAATGTTGTACCGGCCATCTAAGCCGGTTTAAAGTCACTGCTCTATTATGAAACCTCTTGACCATTCAAGCCCTTTGATTTGCGGCGCATACCTGACGCTACAACAAATGGTATTACTAAAATCACAGCCCATTCGGCGACGCCCCGAACAGCACCCTAGCCGCTCGGTTCTGGCTGGGCAAAACCGTTCGAAGCTTTTTGGTCGTGGTCTCGAATTCGAAGAAAGCCGCGTGTATCAACCCGGCGACGATATTGGCACCATTGACTGGCGCGTTACTGCGCGCTCACAAATCACCCATACCAAAGTATTTCGCGAAGAAAAAGACCGTCCGGTATTTATTGTGCTGGATCAAAGCCAGTCGATGTTTTTTGGTAGTCGCTACTGTTTTAAATCAGTTAAAGCAGCTGAAACCGCTGTATTACTGAGTTGGGATACCCATAAAAATAGCGATCGTTGTAGCGGTGTTATTTTTTCCGATGCGGAACTCAGCGAGTTCAAACCAACCCGTAACCGACGCCGTTTGTTACAGTGGTTAAAACAGATTGAAAGCGCTAACCAGCAACTCAAACCAGCGCGCGACAACGTTGCCCCAACATCAAACACCGAAACAGCTGGTACCCAAATACCAGCCACCCATCACAACCTTGGCACCGCCCTTGCCCACACCCGCCAGCTCATCAAAACAGGCTCTACCCTGTACTTAATAAGTGACTTTAACCAGTTTGACGAAAATGACTTTCAACTGCTGCACGGCATTGCCAGGCACAACCAAGTTGAAGTATTCATGATTTACGACCCACTGGAGGCCGAGCTACCCGCCACAGGGCAATACTGGGTGAGCAACGGATTAAAACGCTCCATGCTCGATGGCAGCAACAAAAAGCTTCGTGCACGCTACCAGCAACAATTTGAAGCCCGGCGAGAGCAACTACGCCAGCAATTCTTCAAACTAAAAATAGTGTTACACGAAATCTCGACAGAAGAATCGTTGATGATTTGCGCGGTTGATTCGCGCAATGCCACAGGCACAGGCGCATCATGAATCAACCTATTGCACCCTATAATGCAGCAGACCCGCTGAGCCAACTTAAAGATATTCATTTGCCCGATGCACCGGGGTTGTGGCCATTAGCGCCAGGCTGGTGGGTACTCGCCATTGTTGTGATAGCCGTAGTCGCCGCGGCTGTATTTTTTGCCCTACGTTACTGGCGTAACAACCAATACCGCAAAGCCGCCGCGCTAGAAGCTGATGCGCTGTTGCAGGCTTACTCACAAAACCCTGAGCAAGCCTCGTCACGTCATATAGAACAAGCCATGGCGCTGCTTAAACGGGTGGCTCGTCACCGGTACCCTAATGAGAGCATCTCCACACTCAACGGCGCTCAATGTTTAATGACGCTTAACCAGCACTGTAAAAACCCGGTATTTACCGAGGCCATTTGCCAACAAATTGAACAATCTTTATACGCCCCGCAACCCACTGTCGAGATTCATAGTTTTCATCCAATGATGAAAACTTGGATCAAGCGTCACCGCTAACCCAAGGCCTAGATAAGCAGATGTTTGAATTCAGTTGGTATTGGATATTTTGGCTTTTGCCGCTACCGCTGCTTGCGCGCTTTTTGCTTCCGGCTACACAGCCCGGCGGCCAAGCTATTCGCACCCCGTTCTTCAGCCGTATTTCAGAAATCACCGAAACCGGTGGCCCGCTTTCAAGCCAACCCGGCTGGTTACAAAAAATACTACTGATCTTTGCTTGGGGTTTACTGGTGAGTGCAGCTGCACGGCCACAATGGATTGGCGAGCCCATTGAACTACCCACAACTGGCCGAGATCTGATGATCGCTGCAGATATATCCGGCAGCATGAAATATGAAGATTTAGAACTCAACGGCGCACCTGCCACCCGCCTAGCAGTGATCCAATCGGTGGTTGGCGATTTTGTAAAACGCCGCAAAGGCGACCGGCTTGGGCTCATTCTTTTTGGCACTCATGCCTACATCCAAACACCCCTAACATTCGACCGACAAACCCTCGGCACGCTTTTGCAAGAAGCCAGCATTGGCATTGCCGGCGAACAAACCGCAATTGGTGAAGCCATTGCAATGGCCGTAAAACGCCTTCGCGACCGGCCCCAACAAAGCCGTGTTTTGATCCTACTGACTGGCGGCCAAAACACCGCTGGCGAAATTTCACCGGCTCAAGCCACACAAGCAGCGGCCGCGGAAGGGGTGAAAATTCACACCATTGGGATTGGCGCAGACACACTCACAGTGCGTAGTTTTTTTGGTAACCGCACCGTAAACCCATCTGCCGAGCTCGATGAAAAAACCCTTCGGGAAATTTCAGAAGCCACCGGTGGTCAGTATTTTAGGGCCCGCAGCACCAACGAACTGATGCAAATATATCAAACCCTCGATCAGCTCGAACCCATTGAACAAGAGGCTGAAGTATTGCGCCCAAAAACCGAACTGTACCCCTGGCCTTTAGGTTCCACGTTATTAATCTTCTTTCTACTATCCCTTATTAATATTAATTTATTCAAATGGTTACATAGCATTAGAGATGTGTTTTATAGAGCCAACAAAGACAGCAACCAAGGCACTGGTAATTAGTATGTCAGCGCTATTGAATCAGTTTCATTTTATTCGCCCCGAGTGGCTGTGGGCTCTTTTGCCACTCATAGCGTTGCTATTGATGCTGGTAAAAACCCAAAGCCGCAGCAACTCATGGCGACAAGTCATCGCCCCAGAATTGCTGCCCTTTCTAACCGAAGAGCCTCTTCACTCAAGCCACAAACGTTTACTGATACCCATTGGTTTGGGTGCGCTTTTGGCAGTACTCGCCCTTGCCGGGCCAACCTGGCAAAAAGTGCCTCAGCCGGTTCACCGGCAAACCGATGCCATGGTTATCGTGCTGGATCTTTCGTTATCGATGCTCGCCACCGACCTAAAACCTTCGCGACTGGTTAGCGCCCAACGCAAACTTATCGACCTACTCAAACTACGAAATGAAGGCCTCACTGGCTTGGTTGTTTTCTCTGGTGATGCTCACAGCGTCAGCCCGCTGACCGACGACAGTAAAACCATTGCAGCGCTGGTGCCTGCTCTTTCGCCAGAAATTATGCCGGTGTTTGGTAGCAATCTTAAGGATGGTTTACTTGAAGCCAAGCGGTTATTGCAACAAGGCGGTGCAGGTAAACAAAGCCGAATTGTAGTGCTTACCGATGGCATTCACCCCGGCTCGCTGCGGCAAACGCTTGAGCAAGCAAAGAGCATTGGCTACCCAATATCGGTGCTGGCAATAGGCACTACCCAAGGCGCACCCATACCCAAACCCGATGGTGGATTCCTAAAAAGCCCATCCGGCGCTATTGTCATACCGAAGCTTGACCCAGCCCCACTTAAAAAGATCGCCAGCGTTGGCGGCGGGGTTTATCAAACATTGAGCCTAGATGACGCAGACATTAAACGGCTGCTAAAACGGGCCATTGATCTCACCACGACTGCTGACAAAACCCAACCGGACAACCAAAAAACCCGCGAATTAGACCTATGGCTTGACCAAGGCCCATGGCTTATTTTGCCGCTACTTTTACTGGTATTACCGGCTTTCCGAAAAGGCTGGATCTTTGCAGTTGTACTGGTGATTAACCTTCCGCAACCGGCTATGGCATTTGAGTGGCAAGACCTGTGGGAAACACCAGACCAGCAAGGCCTTGACGCAATGCAACAACAGCAACATGAACAAGCCGCAACGCTTTTTAGAAACTCACAATGGAAGGGTTCTGCAAACTACCGCAATGGAAACTATGAACAAGCGGCCCAGCAGTTTTCGACCATGGACAACGCCACGGCGCATTACAACCGTGGCAACGCACTAGCAAAAGCCGGTAAATTGGAGCAAGCCATTAAGGCCTACGATCAGGCTCTCGAACGACAACCAGCCTTTGCTGACGCCACAGCCAATAAAAATTTGGCGCAGGAGCTGCTTAAACAGCAACAAAACCAGTCGCCCAAGGACTCATCAGACCAAGATGGCGAACCCTCTGATGACGCCGACAAACAACAGGGCGATGAATCATCAAAACAAAAAAATGATGATGACGGTGATGGCCGGGACGAACAAGGCGAGCAAGATTCGTCTTCTGAGCCATCACCGGATAAAAACAACGGCGACGAGAATAATGCGGACCAACAAGACGCCGAGCAAAACACTGATAAAAACCCAGATGAAAATGAGAATGAAGGCCAAAGCGAAGACAACGCTGAAAGCGAGAACAAACAAAAACCAGAACCCAATAAAGGCAGTGCAGCTGACCAACAAAAAAATGGCGATGGCGATGAATCATCAACCGCAGCTAACAGCCCAGAATTAACCGAAGAACAGCGGCTGCAAAAACAAAAAACCGATCAAATGTTACGGCGTTTACCAGATAACCCCGGGCTGCTGTTTCAACGCAAGTTCCAGCAACAGTATTTGCAAAACAAGCAGAATGGCTCCCGTCAGTCTGACCAAAACCTTCAGGAACCGATGTGGTGAACCTCTTTATTTTTAAACAACAGGCCAGATTGGCTGCATCAAAATTTGGTTTCGCCGTTTGTGCGCTACTATTGCTCTGCTCGCTCACGCTGAGCAACCTAGCCATTGCCGAAAGCTTTACCGCATCGGTTGACCGAAACAATATCGTACTTAATGAAAGCTTTGAACTTACGCTAAGCATCGACCAGCAAGTGTTTTTTGGCGAGCCTGAACTGGACTCGCTGGCGGATAATTTCAGGGTAATGAGCAAACGCCGCAGTAGCCAATACCGCAGCGTAAACGGTGAAACCCACTCTTCTACTGACTGGGTAGTTTCGTTAAAACCAAAGAAAACCGGCTATTTGGTCATTGCACCTATCGAGTTTAAAGGCTTGGTAAGCCAAGCCATTGCGATTGAAGTAGCTAAAGTACAGGTAGCGAAGGCCGGGCAAAGCTCGCAGCTGTTTTTTGAAACCATTATCGACCGCGACGCGCTCTATTTGCAGGCACAACTGCTATACAAGGTGCGCTTGTATACCTCTGTCACCATTTCACGCGCTAACATCACTGAGCCTAAATTAGACCAGGCCATCATCCATTCACTCGGTAATCAGTTGGTGTATGAAACCGTTCGCAACGGTATTCGTTACCAAGTGCATGAATGGAATTACGCGCTGTTTCCGCAACAAGCTGGCACTCTTGTGATACCTGCGCCGGTGTTGAGCGCAACTATTTCAGATCGCTCGTCCATGTATGGCAGGTCTGTTTCTATCACTACTGAAAACCAAAGTGTATCGGTTCAAGCTATTCCAGCGAGTTACCCGTCAGTGGCTTGGGTAGCTACTCCGGCTTTGAGCGCCAGCCAATTGTGGGAACCCACTCAAACCCAACTGATGGTCGGGGACTCTATTACCCGTACGGTTGAGTTCAATATTGAAGACAACGAAATAGCGTTAATTGCAGACTTAAATCACGAGAGTGTCTCGGGCATCAAAACATACCCCGACAAACCACAGGTTCAGAACCGGTCAACCAACAAAGGTATTCAAGGTCAACGTATCGATAAAATTGCCTACGTGATGACCCAAGCCGGAACCTTCACGCTGCCAGACGTTGAAATAAGCTGGTGGAACACCAAAACCAATCAACTGCAAACGACTCAGTTGCCAGGCAAAACATTTAGCGTCGCTGATGCTGCGATACCTGAATCTAGCAGTCCAACTTTGCCCATTGAAAACGCGGTGGCCAGCCAGCGTGAAGCGGCACCTGAACACACTGAAGGCAGCGCAGCATTGCCTACTTACAGCGATGAAACCACAACGCGGTGGATGCTCAGCTGCGCTGCGCTGCTGGCATTGCTACTACTCGTAACTGTTTTATGGTGGCGCTCACAACGCCGCATAAAAGCGCTGGAACAACAACTAAGCGGCCAGTCACCCAACAATAACGCCTTAGCTAACACGCCATCTGGCACCGAGAAAACAGCCTTTGAAGCACTACAATTAGCCTGTACAAACGATGCACCAGCCCAGGTATGGAACTCTCTGTTGTTGTGGGCTCAACGGTACTGGCAAACGGACTACATTCACTCATGCCAAGATATATTCAACCAGCTACCTGAAGACTCTGAATTGGCTTCTGTTATTGCACAGCTAGATGTTGCGCTCTTTGGCTCATCTTCTGAGGCCTTTTCAGCCGGTGAGAGGTTAGTCGAACTAATCGCTGCTCAGCGTAAAATAAACCCTCAAAAAGGTGTGGTTTCTGCTGCGCCAGCGCTTAAACCGCTTTACCCTCTATAGCCCGTTATAGCCCGTTATAGCCCGCTAACTGACTCTTTCGGGCCGCTTTTAACCGCAACAAAGCCCGCAATACTACTTTGCTGGCCATCTACGGAACCCGCGCCACTACCCGAGTCAACGTTTAACCTGCGCCAATGTTAATAGCGTCACAAAAATAGCGGCTCATTCCTGTGCTTTTTAACACCAACTTAATAAAGCCTGCCTATACTCATTCAGACAGCAGAATTTTTAGTTTTGTGAGAGCGCAATTACATTGTTATGGGCCGTATCTAAGTGATGCCAATAAAACCATGAAATATTCCATTTTTGGCATTGGCCGGCTGCTTAAAACCGGCACGATGCTGGCCTTGCTGGCATCTTCCTCTAGCTTAGTTATTGCCAATGAGTTGGATCTCGATGATTTTGATCTCGATGATTTAAAATCGATAAGCCTCGAAGACTTGGTGAATATCGAAGTATCGATTGCCAGCAAAACCAGCACCAAATTATCCGATACCGCCGCTGCGGTGTATGTCATCACCGCCGATGAGATCAAACGCTCCGCTGCCACTTCAATCCCTGAGTTACTTCGCTTAGTACCCGGCTTACACGTCGCTAAAATAAACAGTAATAGTTGGTCTATTGGCGCTCGTGGCTTTGGCGGGCAGTTTGCTAATAGCCTGCTGGTATTAATGGATGGGCGTAGCCTTTATTCGCCATTTTTTGGTGGCGTACTTTGGGATGTACAGGACACGGCTCTTGCTGACATTGAACGTATAGAAATTATCCGTGGCCCTGGTGGTGCTGTTTGGGGTACCAATGCCGTAAATGGCGTGATTAATATCATCACCAAAAAAACCAGCAAAACCATTGGAAATACCTACACCGCAGGTACTGGCACCTACGAAAAAAGCTTCACCACCGCCCGTCATGGTGGAACCTTCGGAGAACACAGTCGTTACCGTATGTATGCCAAGCAACACCGCCGAGATCATCTCACCTACCAAGATAACAGCTCCGCCGGCGACAAATGGGAGCATCGCCAAGCGGGCTTTAGAATTGATTCGGAACTTAGCGCTGATCAGCAAATATCGTTTCAAGGCGATACATATAAGGCTAATGCCGCAGGGGTTGCCTACATCCCACCTATTTCGCTGCCTTTGCCAGATACCATTCCCACCTCGATAAATCGTTCTAAAGTCAGTGGTGATAATTTGATTCTTCGCTGGCAGCACCAAGGCGAAGACCAAGCCGTTCAATCTTTAAGGCTGTCTTACGACCATACGTACATCGAGTCAATACTGTTAACGGAGGATCGCACAACACTCGATGCGGAATACCAGCAAAGTTTTTCTTGGTCAGACCAACATACAACCCTTGGCGTGGGGTACCGTAAAACCCGCGACTCGATACCTACCTCACTCCTTATGTTGTCTTCTCCTCGGTCAGCAGACGAAACCTGGAATGCCTTTATTCAAAACAGATCCTCCAATATTGCCGAAAACCTTGATTTAATCATGGGTCTCAAGCTAGAAAACAACGACCGAATGCAGTCTGACTACGAACTACAGCCCAGCATTCGGCTTAACTACCTATTCAATGATTCGACCACTGGCTGGGCAGCATTATCCAAAGCGATTCGTAGCCCTACTCGCTCAGAACAAGACGCTACCTTGGCGATTTTTTTTCCTGCTAACACAACAATAATTGGATTGGGGCAAACATTAGCGGACCCGCTTGTCGTGACGTTATCTCCAACCGGCATGTACGACGTAGAAGAGATGGTTTCGCTGGAAGCCGGTATTCGCTCTAGTGTTAGCGAAAACATACGCCTGGATATTGCAGCGTATATTAATCAATACAACGGCTTACCTGGTTTTGTAATCAATGGCCCATTAACTTTCAACCCTGGCCCACCTCAGCAATATGAGCTAAATGCCTCGTTGATTAATAGTACTGACTTTAAAATTCATGGCTTTGAAGCTTCGGTTTGGTGGCGAGCATCACGCCGCTGGCAAGGCCGTATTAATTACTCTTACGCTTCTATAAGCGACAACATCGCATTTGTGTCTGTACCCACGGTTGAGCAACAACTCAATATAAACCTGTATGGATCGGTGACTGAACAAGTTTCTATCAATATAGATATGCGGTATGTGGGCGCGCCGGCCGGTTTAATTATGGGTGAATACACCGAGATGGATATCAAAGCCATTTGGCATCTTTCTCCCACTTTAGACATCAGCTTTGCAGGGCGCAATTTGCTCAATGACAAGCACCTTGAATACAGTGCATCAAGCGCCACTGTTCGGAACACCCGTATCGAACGGGATTTCTATCTGTCCATAGACTGGTCATTGTAGGAAGAGACGTACTAATAAATGCACCTCTTCCACTTCAGCAACATCAAAAGAAACCACCATCAAGGGTACTTGACTTGGGTGCTGTGCCTATCTCTTAGTCTATGCGTTAGCCTTTATAGCACCCAAGGGCAGGCCAAAAGCTCCAACGATAAAAGAACCCCGCCAATATCTACCGAAACAAAACTAACCGCGCTATTTTTATATCAGTTTTCGCAATTCGTGACTTGGCCAAAACCTGAGGAAGCTGAATTACCCGCTCCGACGTTCAATATATGTATCGACGAAAATGTTGCCCTTCATCTCGTGCTTAGAAAAATCACCGCCGGTGAATCTTCCAATAAAAAACCCATCTCAATTCATCAATCAGAAGAAATATCTAACATAAACCAGTGCCAGATGATCTACTTCTCTAACGCTAGTGAGGCCAATTTAAACCTATTGTATCGCCTCAAATACGCCACAGAACAACAGTTACAAATTCTTACCGTTACCAACGATGAAGAAATGCTACACAAAGGCACAATGATACGTCTTAAAAAACACGGAAAACGTATTCGTCCACAGTTTAATATGAGATTGATCAACAAAACCAAGATAAAAATTAGCTCAAAATTAATGCGCATATCGGAAGAAGTCGATATATGACAATTAGAGCCACCATTAAATCCGCAAACAAATACTCGCTCAAACATCGGTTTTTCACTGCTTCTTTGATCATACTCATTGCCATGTCGGGTATCGCGACGACCGCAGTGATTTACAGTTTCCAAAAAAGCAAAGACACAGCAATACGCTCTATAACCGTGCTAAATATAGCGCTTGCCAATAATTTATCTGCTCCCTTGGCGTTTTCAGATGCATTGTCCGCTGCTGAAACGCTCAATACATTAACTGCCGATAACCATATTGTCGGTGCAAGTTTATACGATGAAACCGGAACACTATTTGCAACATTCGAAAGCCAGTCCGCCAACCACCGTTCGTTAATCAATGAAGTTAATATTAACCGCCAAGACCAAATTCATCTAAGCGACCTATACGCTTTATCGACCGGAAATGGAGTCACGGAATACGCAAACTATATTCAAGTAGTGACCGTGGTAAGGATGAATGGAAAGGTTTTAGGGTTTCTGATCGTGACCAGTTCAACGGAGCATATCCAGACGATATTGTCTCAGTTCGTTGGCGCTATGGTGACCTCTTTGCTGATGTTTTATTTTCTACTGTTTTACATGTTTCGGCGTTTAATTAATAACATATTTAAACCGGTTGATTCACTCGTAACACTGATGAATATTGTAAAGGACACGGAAGATTTTTCTCAACGCTCGACCTATCAATCCCGCAATGAAATTGGCGAATTGGTTAGTAATTTCAACGATTTGCTAGAACATATCCAAGCCAAAGAAAAACGCCTTGAAGTGTATGTAGACGAACTGGATCAATCAAAATTGGCTGCTGAAGCGGCCAATGAGGCCAAAGGCACATTTTTAGCCACAATGAGTCATGAGATTCGCACCCCTATGAATGGGCTTATTGGCGTATCTGAATTGCTACTGGAAACCAGCCTCGACGACGATCAAAGACATTATGTAAAAACCCTTCGTAGATCTTCACAAGCCTTATTGAACATCATCAACGATGTATTGACGCTATCGAAAGCTGAATCTGGAAAACTAAAAATAGAACATACTGAATTCAGTATTGAAGAACTATCAGCTGAAATTGGTGAGTTATTAGATGAAAATGCGGCAATAAAAAGCACTGTGTTACTGATGAACATTGCCAAAAACATACCGCCATATTTCCTTGGGGACCCAGGCAGGTTACGACAGATTTTACTAAACCTTACAGACAATGCGATTAAATTCACCGCCGGTGGCTGCGTAACCGTTGATATCTCGCACCACGATACAAAGACAACCGAAGACGGCTCCGAAACCACTTTATTATTTGCGGTCTCTGATAATGGAATAGGTATTGATAAAGGCCGCTTAGACGTAATATTCGAACGCTTTAGCCAAGCGGATGATTCCACCACACGCAAGTACGGAGGAACTGGGCTTGGATTAGCCATATGCCAAGAATTGGTAGAATTAATGAATGGCAAAATATGGGTCGAAAGCAAATCCGGAATCGGGTCAACCTTTAGCTTTGAATTAACCCTACCCATTGTAGCTAAGGTGAAGCCTGTGGCTACAACGGTTGAAACCCTACCTTCATATAACCACCGAATACTTTTGGTTGAAGATCATGCCGTCAATCAGATGGTTGCATCAGCAATGCTTACCAAGTTGGGGTGTTCGATAACCCTTTCTGAAAATGGAAAAGAAGCGGTGCAACGCTTCAATATGGAACAATTTGATTTAGTATTAATGGACATTAACATGCCCATTATGGATGGTTACGAAGCGACTAAACGTATTCGAATACTCGAAAATTCGCAGGAATTAACTCCCACGCCAATTGTTGCTTGTACTGCAAATGCAATGGAAGGTGACAGAGAAAAATCAATCGCTTCAGGTATGGACGATCATCTCGGGAAACCGTTTTTGATTGCTGACCTATCTTTGATTTTGTCAAAGTTCCCAACCTCAACGCCTTCAGCAGAGACCACCTCAGAAGCGCAAATAGAAACTGCACCAGAATCAACATCCGCAGCTAAACCCAGATCTACGATACCTACGGCTGTTTTAAATAAGTCTCCATCAGCGGCAACAAAACCCAGCCCGGTAGTCGCTAAGTTAGACCAAACACCTTTGGACCAAATACGCGATTTAGAAAAAGGCGGTTCGATTGGCCTGCTTGATAGAATCGTTGGGATGTTTGTCGATGATACCGTATCGGCATTACAAAACTTGAATATAGCTATCACCGATGACGATGTTGATAGCTATATTCTGATCAGCCATTCCCTAAAATCAGCCAGCGCAAACTTAGGTGCAACTGCGTTTTCCAGAATTTGTAAAAAAATGGAAACTACCGGCCGAAACGGAGAAACATCCAATGCTGAACAGTATTTATCACAACTCAGTGCTGAGTTTGAATCTGTCAAAAAAGCGCTTAGTGCGCTGTAGTCAAGCTATCTACATGTGTGAATATTTTATGCGGTAATAGACATTAAATTCATGAAATCTAAACAATCTATTCTCATCGTAGAGACCGGTGGCTCTGTTAGCTCAGAGGTCTGTGATGTTTTAAATAATTTATCAATAGACGTTATCACTGCGACTACAAGCAATAAGGCGATTAAACTATTCGCCACGAACAAGCCATCGTGCGTGCTTATTGATATTGAATCATCGAAACTTGGTGGTTTAAAGATTTGTTCGGACATAAGAAACACGTCAGCTGGTAGCTCGATTCCAATTTTGGTGTTAGCGGATCGTAACAATCAAACCGCTATCGTCGAGGGATTTAATGCCGGGGCAACAGACTTTATTTTAACGCCAGTAAATCCCATTTTGTTCTCACACCGGATTCAATTCGTCCTCAAGGCCGGTTCCACGTTAGAAGCACTTGAGCACAATACAGAAGAACTAACAAATATTCAGGCCGCTGGCAAAATAGGTGTTTGGAGTTATGACTGCGATGACAAAATCTTTGAATTTTCCCAAGGATTTAAAAGCTTACTAAATTGGCCGCAAAACAAAACGTTTGAAATAGATGACCTCGTTCGTCTTGCTCCAAAATCTGCACATACCTCCATTCAAGAGCATTTAAGCCATCCAAACCGAGACCTTGGGGTAGCTATCGAAATACCCTTCATACCTTTTAACGATACGGAACCAAGAAAGTTTCTGATTAAGGGTCGCAAGGTAATCAGTGATGAAGCTTCTGATCAAATCATTGGAACCATTCAAGATATTTCACAAACACGTCGTTACGAGCAGGAAATTTTTGATATATCGAACCTGCTTAGACTGGCAGCCAACGCTACAAATATGGCCTTTATCACCATAGATTTGAAGGGCTACGTCACCCACTTTGAAGCCGGTAATTCCATTGGTGATGGTTACGAACCGTATCAAGTTATCGGTAAGCATAGCTCCGAAGTGTTCGACGATGATTTGCCTATTCAAGAAATACTTACCCGCACCTCAAAGGGTGAAAACGTAACCATTGAATACAACCACAAGGACAGTATTTATGAAATACGTACAGGCCCACTGTTTGATCGCGAAGAACAAATAAATGGCTTCGTAGCGATTGCTATCGATGTCACTAAACGGGTTCGAACGGAAGAACAGCTACGGTTTATAGCTCAGTATGACAAGTTAACCGGGCTACCAAACCGTGCGCTATTCCAAGATCGACTTCAACATGCTATTCGTCACGCTCAAAGAAAGGGCCATCAGGTAGGGTTACTATTTTTTGACCTTGATCACTTCAAAAAAGTAAACGATACCTTCGGCCACAACGTTGGGGATAAATTGCTTATCGAGGTCGCAGAACGCGTTAAAAGCGTTATTCGTTCATCCGATACGCTGGCGCGCCTAGGTGGCGACGAATTCACCGTTATCGTTGAAAATGACGCCACTGAAAAACGCTGTAGTTTGATTGCGAAAAAAATACTGACTGTACTAAAAGTTTCATTTTTGATGGGTGGTCACGAGGTATTTATTTCATCCAGCGTAGGCATTACGATTTTCCCGCTTGATGGAGATACACCGGAAAAACTGCTAAAAAATGCCGATGCCGCTATGTATGAATCTAAGCGCAACGGTCGTGACCGATGTAGTTACTATTCTAGTGAGCTAAATCGATATTCGATCGAACAACTCAAATTAGAAAATGACCTCCGGTATGCGATTTCACTTGAACAATTTGAGCTTTATTATCAACCGAAAATAGATCTAAAAAGTGGCCGTACAACAGGAGCAGAAGCCCTCATTCGATGGCATCATCCCGAACGGGGAATTATCCCCCCTGATGTATTTATTCCAATATTAGAGTCCAGTGGTTTGATCGTTACTGTTGGCGAGTGGGTCATCAGGACTGCATCGCAACAATTACGCCTCTGGCATGATAGCGGCCACCCGGAGCTAAAAATGGCGGTAAACCTTTCGGCACGCCAATTCTCTGAACATAATTTACCTCGTGTAATATCCTCAATATTGGAAGATTCTGGTATTGATCCACATTCGTTTGAAGTTGAAATCACCGAAAGTATGTTGATGGAAAACCTTAACCGAACCATCGAAATTCTTATTGGGATAAAAAACTTGGGTGTACAAATAAGTATTGATGACTTTGGCACAGGTTATTCATCGCTAGAGTATTTGAAAAAACTGCCGATACATACCATCAAAATAGACCGTTCATTTATTTCCGATATTCTTACAAATGCCGACGATATGGCCATCACCACCGCTATAGTTGCTATGGCTCAAGGCTTACAATTAAAGGTTGTTGCTGAGGGTATTGAGCAAAAAGGACAATTGGAAAAATTAAAGTTGCTGGGCTGTGATGAAGCACAAGGGTATTTATTTAGCCCGCCCGTGCCAGCCAGTGAATTTAGCATGCTGTTAGAACAAGCTAAACTCGAACTGGCAAAGTAAATGCGGCTATTGCCTTGCAGGATGAGCGCGGCTCATTCTTTCAAACAAATACTAGTTCTTACCTACGCCTAGAGAAAAACTAAGTTATCTTTCGTGCGCGAATCGTACGCCCTTTTACCTTTCCATTCGCTAAATAATTTAGCGCTTGTCGCGCTGCACCGTGTTCTATTGCGACATAACTAGACATATCGAAAATATCTATTTTTCCTATTTGGCGGCCCTCTAAACCAGCATCACCGGTTAGAGCGCCAAGAAGATCGCCCGGTCTCATTTTGTTTTTACGCCCAGCATCTAGCTGAATGGTGACCATCGGTGCGTACAGTGAAAAACCATCAGTTCTATTTAAAGACGATGGGTATTCGCAGTGACATAGAATGTTTTGATGTTGCTCGATTGCATTTACTCGAACTCTTTCGTTTTCAGCAAACAGACTTAATGCCATGCCCTTTTCGCCAGCGCGGCCGGTACGGCCTATACGGTGGGTGTATACATCTGGGTCGCGTGGTAGCTCGTAATTGATAACCGCCTGCAGTGATTTTATATCAAGGCCACGCGCTGCAACATCGGTAGCAACCAATACTGAACAACTGTTATTCGCAAAGCGCACCAATACTTGGTCTCGTTCGCGTTGTTCTAAATCACCATGAATCGCTAATGCTTCTATTTCATTCTCTCGCAAATAACCGGCTACTTCCGCACATTGTTTTTTGGTATGGCAAAACACCAGGGTAGATTCAGGCTGGTAGTGCTCAAATAGGGCTAGCAGGGTTTCGTCCCGCTCATGCCTTTTTATGGAATAAAAAACCTGTTCAATTGTTCCCAAAGTATGTTCGGCCTCTACGGTAATGGTCTTGGGGTTGGTTAATATAGAACGGCTGAGCTTTTTAATGTTGTCTGGGTAGGTTGCGGAAAATAGCAAGGTTTGGCGTTTGTCAGGCGTTTCTTCGATGATTTCTAGCATTACATCGTGGAAACCCATGTCGAGCATTCTGTCTGCCTCATCAAGCACTAAGGTTTTAAGGCCATCTAACTTGAGGTTACCTTTTCGCAAATGATCTTGTATGCGCCCTGGCGTTCCCACAACAATATGCGCTCCGTGCTCAAGTGAACCAATTTGCGGGCCAAAGGGCTTGCCACCACAAAGCATCACTAATTTAATGTTGGGTACGGTGCGCGCCAGTTTACGAATCTCTTTTCCAACTTGATCGGCAAGCTCACGGGTCGGGCAAAGGATCAATGCCTGAACGCCAAAATAGCGTGGGTTGATACCGTTAAGTAATCCAACTCCAAAGGCTGCTGTCTTACCACTTCCGGTCTTTGCTTGGGCGATAATATCTTTGCCGTTCAATATTTCTGGCAAGGATTGCGCCTGAATGGCGGTCATCGTTTTGTATCCCAGTGAGTCTAAGCTCTCAATTTGAGCGGCAGAAATGGGAAGAGACGAAAAAGAGGTATTGGACATGATGAGGGTTCGGTAGTTGGCGATAGGTGGTAATGGCCGAGGCCGCGCATCATACCAGAGTTGCTTAAGTTATAGGTGCAACCGTAGCGCTTGCGCGTTTATCAGGGATAGCAGGTATCGGTCAGGTTACTGGCTTCAGCTATTGCGAGCCTCATGCAGGTGATATCTAAATACAATTACCATTGATGCTTGCAGCATCAGCTCAAGCTCGCCATTCAACACGCTAGTTAAATAACTGCGACGCATCGAGATACGGCTGATTAAACAGTTTCGCAACCGCTGGCTGAGTAACTTTACCCTGATAAATATTCAAGCCATCTCGTAATCCGGTATTTTCAGACAGCGCTTGTTTTAAGCCTTTATCTGCCAGCTGCTGAATATAGGGGAGCGTAGCGTGATTCAGCGCATAGCTGGAGGTTTTTGCCACCGCTCCAGGCATATTGGTTACACCATAATGCACAATGCCGTGTTTGATAAATGTCGGTGCATCGTGACTCGTAGGCTCGGATGTTTCGACACAACCGCCCTGGTCAATGGCAACATCGACTATGGCTGAACCGGGCCTCATATTTTTAACCATGTTCTCGTCAACCAAACACGGAGCGCGGGCTCCGCTCACCAATACCGCGCCAATGACTAAATCGGCATCGAGTACTTGGCTTTCTATCGCATCGGTTGTGGAAAACAGTGTTTCTACACGGCTGGGAAACAAATGATCGAGAATTCTTAAACGTTCTATAGAACGGTCTAACACCACTACCCTTGCACCAAGGCCCGCGGCAATTTGAGTGGCGTTAATTCCCACAACCCCAGCGCCGATCACAACCACTTTACCGGGCCTGGTACCTGCAACGCCTGCCAGCAATACACCCGCACCGCCGTGAGATTTCTCTAAACAAAAAGCACCTGCTTGAATAGACATACGTCCTGCAACTTCAGACATGGGCGCTAATAGCGGAAGCTCGTTTCGGCTGTTGGATACCGTTTCATAGGCTATACAGGTTGCGCCTGAATCCACCAGACTTTGAGTTAACGTTGCGTCTGCCGCAAGGTGAAGGTAGGTAAAAAGAATGTGTCCCGTGTGTAGCTGTTGCCGTTCGGCCGCTAGCGGTTCCTTAACTTTAATAATGAGTTCGGCGTCATTGTAGAGTTGATCGACGTTTTTTATGACTTGCGCGCCCACGTCACGGTAGTGTTGGTCGTTGTAGCCAATTCCAAGTCCAGCTTCGGTTTCAACCATCACTTGATGGCCAGCAAGAACCAATTCACGAACGGCACCGGGCACTAGCCCAACCCTGTATTCATGATTTTTTAGCTCTTTGGGAACCGCAATTTTCATGATACCCCTTTCGTGTTATCGGTTGAAGTGTCTGAGAATTAAAACGTCCAACCGATTAAACGCCGAGAAAATTAAACCCAACACCAAACATGGCTGGATCTACCTCTGGTTTAGGAGGGCAGTGATAATGCTTCTCTACCTTCCCCTCATACAGTGATTCCAAATGAACAGGAAAGGTCCACAAGCGGTGCAAATGCTTTAATACTTCTTCTGTAGAGTCCCCAAGCGGTCTACGTTTTTGACGCTTATGCTGCAGTGTAAGGGAGCGATCACCGTGCAAATCTACATTTACAATCTGAATGTCTGGTTCGCTTACACTTAGGTTATATTGACGAGAAAGGCCTTCTCTAATTTCTTGGTAGCCTGCCTCATCATGTATGGCTCCTATTTCTAACATCTCTTTTTTGTCGTCATCTAATACGGTAAAGAACTTCATTTCACGCATTAAACGCGGTGACAAATACTGCAGAATAAAACTTTCGTCCTTAAAGTTTTGCATAGCAAAATGCAGGGTATCAAGCCAATCTGAACCGGCAATATCTGGAAACCATTCTTTGTCTTCATCGGTTGGATCTTCACAAATTCTTCGGATATCGCAAAACATCGCGAACCCTAATGCGTACGGATTAATGCCGCTGTAGGCCGGATGGTCAAATGAAGGTTGGAATATCACCCCTGTATGAGACTGTAAAAACTCCAGCATAAAACCATCACTGACTTTACCTTCGTCGTACAAATGGTTCAGTAATGTGTAATGCCAGAAGGTGGCCCAGCCCTCGTTCATCACCTGAGTTTGTCGCTGCGGATAAAAGTACTGCGCGATTTTACGTACGATCCGTATTATTTCGCGCTGCCATGATTCCAAACGTGGTGCGTTTTTTTCAATAAAATAGAGTAGGTTTTCCTGTGGTTCAGAAGGGAAAAGGGGTTTCGTGTCCCCAGACCTACGGGTATGTTTATCTGCCGGGATAGTTCGCCACAACGCGTTCACTTGAGACTGTTGATATTCCTCTCGGTCTTTTTGGCGTTTTTTCTCTAGTTCAACCGAAATAGGGTAAGGGCGTTTGTAACGATCTACCCCGTAGTTCATTAACGCATGGCAGGAATCAAGTAGGTTTTCTACCTCTGATACACCGTGGCGTTCTTCGCACTCTGCAATATAATTTTTCGAAAATACCAAATAGTCAATAATTGAAGATGCATCCGTCCAGGTTTTAAAAAGATAGTTGCCTTTAAAAAACGAGTTATGCCCATAGCATGCGTGGGCGATAACCAGCGCCTGCATTGTCATGCTGTTTTCTTCCATTAGATAGGCGATACATGGGTCTGAGTTAATTACAATCTCGTATGCAAGGCCCATCACACCACGTTTGTAGTTCTGATTAACCGATATAAACTGTTTGCCATAGGACCAATGACTGTATCCAATTGGCATACCGATAGATGAATAGGCATCCATCATTTGTTCAGAACCAATAATTTCAATTTGGTTTGGATAGGTATCTAAACGATAGTGTTCCGCAACACGGCGTATTTCTTCGTCGTATTTTTGAATAAGGTCGAAGGTCCATTCTGACCCCTCGGAGATCGGTTGATATTTTTTCTTCATAATTCCCTCCGTTGGAATAACTCACGAAATACAGGGTAAATATCTTCTAAGCTCTTAATTTCTTGCATTGCGAACTGATCACCGCAAGTACCTTCGACGAGTTTATATTCATCCCACAACGACTGATGTGTACGGGGCATAATCTCTACGTAGGTAAAATATTGGCTCATCGGTAGTAATTTTTCAGTTAGAAATTTTTTGCACACCGGTGAGTCATCATTCCAGTTGTCGCCATCAGATGCTTGCGCGCCATATATATTCCATTGATCAACCGGGTAGCGCTCAGTAATGATTTGATCCATAAGTTTCAGTGCGCTTGAAACCACGGTTCCGCCGGCTTCTCTGGAATAGAAAAACTCTTGCTCGTCAACTTCTTTTGCCGATGTGTGATGGCGTATAAAAACGATCTCTGTCTTTTCATAACTTCGCTCCAAAAACAGATACAGCAGCATATAGAAGCGTTTGGCCATCTCTTTCATTGATTGAGTCATCGAGCCCGATACATCCATCAAGCAAAACATAACTGCCTGCGCTGATGGAATAGGGTCTTTTACATGGTGGTTGTAGCGTAAATCGTAGGTGTCCAAATATGGGATACGCGTGAGCCGGTCCATCAGTTTTTTGATTTCTTCTTCAAGTAGCTCAACCTTAGCCTGCTGCTCGGCATCAGCATCCTCTTGAAGCAATAGCTGCAGCTCTAGCTTGGCCTCTTTCAGTCTTTTACGGGCGCTACCACCCAACGCCATACGCCGACTCAAGGATGTACGCATAGAACGGATGATATTTATTTTTGATGGGTTACCATCACTCACCACACCTGCGTGTTTGTAGCGAAAGTTATCGGTTCCCTTTAAATGCTGTTTAACTAAGTTGGGTAATTCCAGCCCATCGAATAGGAAGTCGAGATATTCATCTCTAGACAACGAAAACATGAATTCGTCGTCGCCTTCACCGCTATCGCTGGCTTGTCCGCTGCCGCTTCCCCCGCCGCCTGATTCTGGTCGCTGTACTTCGTCGCCTGTAACGAATTCTTTATTACCTGTGTGAATAATGCTGCGATCACCACCCTCCCCGTGTTGAAACACCGGCTCGCTTATATTGCGCTGCGGTATGGTGACGGTCTCGCCTGAGTCCAAATCAGTGATACTACGTTCGGTAGCTGCATCGGAAACTGCCTCTCTGATCTGTTTCTTATACCTATCAAGAAACCGCTTCCGATTCACACTACTTTTATCTTTTCCATTGAGCCGTCTGTCGACTATATAGCTCATATTTTGCCCCTTATCTTTCAGCTATCGGCAACTACTGGGATTTCCGTACTCTCAGATACCATTCAGCAAGCAGTCGAACTTGTTTCTCTGTGTAACCACGATCAACCATCCTCGCGACAAAATCGTCGTGCTTTTGTTTATCATCGCTGGAGTTCTTAGCATTAAAGGAGATAACGGGGAGTAGATCTTCCGTATTGGAAAACATTTTTTTCTCGATAACCGTTCTTAGTTTTTCGTAACTAGACCAGCTCGGGTTTTTACCCTCGTTATTGGCCTTGGCTCGTAGAACAAAATTGACGACTTCATTACGGAAATCTTTAGGGTTACTAATACCGGCCGGTTTTTCAATTTTTTCTAATTCATCATTAAGCGATGATCGGTCGAATATTTCGCCGGTATCTGGGTCACGAAACTCCTGATCTTGTATCCAGTAGTCTGCGTACATTACGTATCGGTCAAAGATATTTTGTCCGTACTCAGAATATGACTCCAAATAAGCAGTCTGTATTTCTTTGCCTATGAATTCAATATAGCGAGGAGTTAAAAATTCTTTAATGAATCTTATGTAATTATCTGACTTTTCTTTCGGGAACTGCTGTTGTTCAATTTGAGACGACAACACATGAAGAAGGTGAACTGGGTTTGCCGCTATCTCGGTATGATCGTAGTTAAATACCTTAGAAAGAATTTTAAAAGCAAATCGGGTAGAGAGACCATCCATACCTTCATCAACGCCAGCGACATCTTTATATTCCTGATAAGACTTTGCGTTAGGGTCAATATCCTTTAAATTCTCACCGTCGTATATTCTCATTTTTGAAAATACGCTAGAATTCTCTGGCTCTTTAAGCCTGGTTAGAACACTAAATTGGGCCAGTAGTTTTAGAGTATCCGGCGCGCAGTGCGCCTGTGATAAAGAGCTATTTTCAAGCAACTTTTCATAGATATCTATTTCATCGCGTATTCGCAGGCTGTAAGGAATTTTTACAATATAAACCCGGTCGATAAACGCTTCGTTATTTTTGTTGTTACGAAATGTTTGCCACTCAGATTCATTGGAGTGAGCAAGCACTATTCCATCAAATGGAATGCCGCCCATCCCTTCTGTGCCATTGTAGTTCCGCTCTTGGGTTGCAGTTAACAGCGGGTGTAATACTTTAATGGGTGCTTTAAACATTTCTACAAATTCAAGCAACCCCTGGTTTGCCAAGCATAAGCCGCCAGAGTATGAATACGCATCTGGGTCATTTTGCGCATACTCTTCGAGCTTTCGAATATCCACCTTACCAACCAGAGCCGAGATATCTTGGTTGTTTTCATCACCGGGTTCGGTCTTAGCGACCCCGACTTGGTTAATAACCGAAGGGTAGCGCTTAACCACACGAAACTTACTCACATCGCCGTTAAATTCTATTAGACGTTTTGCGGCCCAAGGAGACATGGATGTTTTGAGGTAGCGCGAGGAAATTCCGTAATCCTCTTCGAGGATTTGGCCATCTTCAATTAAATCAAATAGACCTAATGGCGACTCATTTACCGGAGAGTCTTTTACCGCATAGAACGGTATTTTTTGAATAAGTTCTTTGAGCTTCTCAGCAATAGAAGATTTACCGCCCCCAACTGGGCCCAATAAATATAAAATTTGTTTATGTTCTTCTAAGCCTTGAGCCGCGTGTTTGAAATACGCAACGATTTGCTCAATGGCTTCTTCCATGCCGTAGAAATCGCTAAAGCTTGGGTAGGTTTGAATAACCTTATTTGAAAATATTCTACTTAAACGTGGGTCAGCTGAGGTATCTACGATAGTAGGTTCGCCGATAGCCATTAACATTCGCTCAGCGGATGAAGCGTATGCAGATGGATCTTCTTTGCAGAGATCAAGATATTCCTGAAGGCTAAATTCTTCGTCCTGACTCACTTCGTAACGAGACTGATAACTACTGAAAATACTCATCGAATACCCCTCCATATTAGGGCCCAAGCAACGTTATATATTAAAAACTTAGTGGTACTACTCCATTATTGAAATATCGATATGTGTTGGTGTCTTTAATTTAATGCTAGTTCAGTTTTTCTGATGTCATGTCATTTTTTTGACTTTAATCCTTACTATTTACAATAGCAGCAATAAACGAACCAACAACGTTCGCTACGGTTAACCGGGGTCTATAAAACACACAAAATACACGCACAGCCTAAGTACGTCGGGTTTAACGAGAAGCACTAGGTGCTAACAATACATATAAGTTCGGCAGGTAATCTATTATCGAATTACCATGTTAGATTGGGATTAAAGATTTTTTCGGAATATAGAAGCCGGGGACATGCGAGCAGTTCTTACCACGTAATATTAATTATTTCGAACGCATAACTGTATAATATTCGCTCATGGCAGTTGAA